>JBEBBB010000359.1:0-6642 GCA_041158605.1 Pseudomonadota bacterium | reverse complement strand
CCAGGGCCGACGCTTGTGCGGCACGGCGGAACATGGCACACCGCAACTGGCCAGTCTCGTCCTTGAGGGTGAAATAACAATGCCCACTCGCCGCCCGGGTAAAACCCGAGATCTCCCCCTTGACAGACACGGGGTTGAACCGCTCGGCCAGGGTCTCCCCCATGGCCCGGGCCAAGGCACCCACAGCCCACACCCGGGTGGACAAACCGGTCACAGCGCAGGCCCCGCCCCAGGGCCAGCCGTTACGCCCCAGGCCAGGGCAATGGGCAGCTGTCCACAGCAACGGCGATCCAGTCGCCCCCACAGGGGCATCCACCAATACGCCAACACATCCACACAAGTCATTGATTTAAAACACAAATAAGGACAATCAACCTGGAAAAACGAAACCAGAACCGGGCTGATCCCCGGAAACACCGCTCAAGCAGGGGTTTTGTTCACAAAGTTATCCACAGAAAACCCCCGCGCGGATCGGGTGGCCAAGACACCATAGGCCATAATGGCGCCAGCACCAACACCGGGCACCCCAGAGGTGTCCGCCAGGAGTCCTGTTTTGCTCGCCATCATACAAGCCGCTGGTTGGCCCATTTGGCCTTTGATCGCCTGTTCCGTACTCGGTTTGGCCTTGGTCATTGAACGTTTTGTCAGCCTCAAGCCAGCCCGGGTGGCCCCACCCCGTTTGCTCGAGGAAGCGGTCATGGCCTCGCGCAACCAGGTGCCCAAACCCGACGTGTTGGCACAGCTGGAACAAAACTCCCTGTTGGGCGAGGTCTTGGCCAGCGGCTTGCGGGCGCTGGCGGGCAACCCCAAGGCCACCGAGGAAGACCTGCGTTCCGCGCTGGAATCCGCTGGTCGCCTGGCCGCTGCCAAGCTGCAGCGGTACCTGGGTGCCCTGGCCACGATTGCATCTGCAGCCCCTTTGCTGGGTTTGTTGGGTACCGTGATCGGGATGATCGAGATATTCGGTTCACAAGGCATGGACGGCGGCATGGGCGCTGGCGGTGGCAACCCCGCACAGCTGGCCCACGGCATCTCCATCGCTTTGTACAACACCGCGTTTGGCCTGATGGTCGCCATACCGGCCTTGGTGTGCTGGCGCTACTTCCGAGCCCGGGTGGACGACCAACTGCTGCAAATGGAGGTGGCCGCCGACCGCTTTGTGCACCACCTGCTGACCCTGCGCCGCTGAGCCACCACTTGTTGTCATGAGATTCCGCAAAGCCCCTGCAGAAGAGCCAGAGATCAACCTGATCCCCTTCATCGACGTTTTGTTGGTGGTGCTGATTTTTTTGATGCTGACCACCACCTACAGCCGCTTCACAGAGCTGCAAGTGAACCTGCCGGTGGCCGATGCCGACCCTGTCAAAACACCCCCGCGCGAAATCGCCGTTGCGGTGGCCCAAGACGGTCGCTATGCCATCAACGGCAGGCTCACCAACAGCCAAGCGGTTGAGGAACTGGTACAAGGGCTGCGGGCGGCCGCCAGTGGGCAAAGCGACAATGTGGTGGTGATCCGTGCCGACGCGGCCACCACCCACCAAGCGGTGGTCAACGTGATGGACGCCGCCCGCCGTGCCGGCTTGAGTCAAATCACCTTCGCCACGCAAAACAGCGCCGGCAAGCGCTGACGCCGACCATGCAGACACGGCTGCAGGCGGCCTGGGAACACCGGGGTTGGCTGGCGCGGCTGTTGTGGCCTGTGTCGGTGGTGTTTGCCGCCCTTGTGGCGATCCGCCGCCAGCTGTACCGCTGGGGTCTGTTCCAGAGGCACCGCCTGCCGGTGCCCGTTTTGACCGTGGGCAACATGGCCGTGGGAGGCACCGGCAAAACCCCCATGACCGTGGCGATCGTTCAACACCTCCAAGCCATGGGCCACCACCCTGTGGTGGTCTCCAGGGGTTACGGTGGCAGTGCCCGCAGCCCGGTGCGGGTGGACACCTTGGCACCCAACCCCAACCTGACGGGTGATGAACCACTGCTGCTGGCCCGTTTGGCCAAGGCACCCGTGTGGGTGGGGCCCGACCGGGTAGCGGTTGCCCAAGCCGCGTTGGCAGCGGACCCACAGGTAAACATGGTGGTGCTGGACGATGGCATGCAACACTGGCGTTTGGTGAGCGATGTGCTGGTGGTGTTGTTCGACCAACGGGGTCTGGGCAACCGCTGGCTGTTGCCGGCCGGTTTGTTGCGCGAACCCTGGCCACCCACCACCTGGGGGGCGACCACTTTTTGGGTGCAAACCCCTGGTGTGCCCCCCGCGAGCACACAGCCGCTGCCCAGCCACTTGCCGGTCTACACAACCACCCGCCGCTTGGCCAGCACCGCTTGCAACCGCCAAGGGGACACCGTGGATCTGGCCGTTTTGGCCGACCGGCGCCCGCTGGGCGCCGTGGCCGGTATCGCCCACCCCCAACGTTTTTTTGACATGCTGGAGGCACAGGGCCTGCACCTAGCACACCGGCGGGCGGCGGCAGACCACGCCGACACCAACAGCCTGATGACCAGCCTGACCCCGGGTACGTGCTGGCTGTGCACCGACAAAGACGCCGTCAAGTTGTTTGCCGCCCCCACACCACCGGGCGCAACACCTTTGGACATCTGGGCGGTGGGCCTGGAAACCCAGACCGATCCCGCCTTTTGGACCGACCTGACCCAGGCGGTCAACCGGGTGGTGAACGGGCTATCATCCCGGGATGGACGCAAAACTGCTTGAACTCTTGGTCTGCCCCGTGACCAAAGGCCCCTTGGTTTACCTGCCAGACACCCAAGAACTGGTGTCACGCAGCGCCCGCTTGGCCTACCCCGTGCGCGATGGCATCCCGGTGCTTTTGGAAAACGAAGCACGGCCGTTGACCGATGCCGAGTGCGAGCGCCCAGCGGCATGAGCGCGCCCCAGGCCCACGAGGGCTTTCACGTCTTGATACCTGCGCGGCTGTCGTCCACGCGTTTGCCCCACAAACCCCTGGCAGACTTGGCGGGTTTGCCCATGGTGGTGCGGGTAGCGCAAAGGGCTCAGATGAGCCGCCCCCTGAGTTGCACCGTGGCAGCAGACCACCCCCTCATAGTGGCGGCCTGTGAAGCAGCTGGGGTGCCGGTGGTGCTCACCGGCGACCACCACCTGTCTGGCAGCGACCGACTGGCAGAGGCCTGTGAACAGCTGGGCTTGGATGGGGACGATTGTGTGGTGAATGTCCAAGGGGATGAACCTTTGATCGCCCCTGAGCTGATCCAGGCTGTGGCCCAAGAACTGGCCCTGAGACCCGATTGCGCCATGAGCACCGCAGCCCACCCCTTGGACCACCCCGTGGACTACCACAACCCCAACGTGGTCAAAGTGGTGTTGGACCGGCGCGGCACGGCCCTCTATTTCAGTCGCGCCCCCCTACCCTGGTGGCGAGATGCCCCCCACACGGGGGCTCCTGCCATGCCCAGCCCCGCACCCCTGCGCCACATTGGTATCTACGGCTACCGGGCGGGCTTTTTGCGGTCGTTTCCACGGCTGGATCCCAGCCCCCACGAGCTGACCGAGTCATTGGAACAACTTCGGGTGCTGTGGCACGGTGAGCGCATCGCGGTGCACACCACGCCAGAAGCGCCTGGTGCCGGGGTAGACACCCCGGCGGACCTGGAACGGGTTCGGGGGCTGTTCATGGCAGGCCTTGCCTGACGGCCGGTGTAAGCCTGTTGCGGGGGGCGCGTGCTATCCTCGACCATACACACCCCCCAGCGTTGTTGGGGCGGCGCTGGGGACAAGCCAGCCGAATCCATCTGAAACTCTGAAAAAAAGGACCGTCATGAGACTGATTCTGTTGGGCGCGCCCGGCGCTGGCAAAGGCACACAAGCCACTTTCATTTGCCAGAAATTCGGCATTCCCCAGATCTCCACCGGCGACATGTTGCGTGCCGCCGTGAAGGCCGGCACCCCCTTGGGCCTCCAAGCCAAAGCCGTGATGGACGCTGGTGGTTTGGTCAGCGATGACCTCATCATCAACTTGGTCAAAGACCGTATCGCCCAGCCCGACTGCGCCCAGGGTTTTTTGTTTGACGGCTTTCCCCGCACCATCCCCCAAGCCGATGCCATGAAGGCGGCCGGCGTGAAACTGGACTACGTGCTGGAGATCGATGTGCCCTTTGAAGCCATCATTGAACGCATGAGTGGTCGGCGGTCCCACCCCGCTTCGGGCCGCACCTACCACGTGACCTTCAACCCGCCCAAAGTGGCAGGCCAAGACGATGTGACCGGCGAGCCCCTGATCCAACGGGATGACGACAAGGAAGAAACCGTCAAAAAACGCCTGGATGTGTACAGCGCCCAAACGCGTCCCTTGGTGGATTACTACGCCGGCTGGGCCGCTCAAGACCCCAGCAACGCACCCCAGTACCGGAAAATCAGTGGCACCGGTGGTGTCGACGAGATCACTGCACGGGCTTTTGCCGCCCTGGCGGGTTAAGGCCCTGCTGGTCTAGGGGTTCAGCAGCAAGTCACACACCAAGGCCAACCGGGCCTTGGCGGGTGGTAGGGTGCAGTCCGTCCAAAGGGTATCCGTGTGGCCCATGACCACACCACCGTGGCACCGGCTGGTGACCCACACCCGCAAGCCCAACGCAACCGCCTCGGCCAACACCGTCTCCAAGGCCCTGTGCAGGGTCCCGTTGCCCGTGCCAGCCACCACCAATCCCGCGCAGGCCGCCGGCTGACCGGGTGCCTGTGGCAACCAACGGCGCACAACCTCGGCCACCGCACCGCCATGGCTGGTGACCCAAAACACCGTGGGCCACACGGGCTCCGCCAACAACCGCCTTTGTAACACCGCCGCATCGGCCGGACTGGTGGGCCAAGCCCGCCACTGCCTGAAACGGCCTGCCTCAATCACCCCCAAAGGGCCTGCGTCACCCGCATCAAAGGCATCCAGGCGGTAGGTGTGCCGTTTTTGCACCTCCAACCCGGCATACACCTCGCCCGCACACACCACCACCACACCAGTGACGCCGGGCCATGCGGCCAACAACAGGGCATCGGCCAGATTCTGCGGCCCGTCCGGTGCGGGCGCACTGGCGGGGCGCATGGCACAGGTCATCACCACCGGTTTGGGGGTGGGCAAAGCCGCGTGCAACAGATAGGCGGTCTCCTCCAGGGTGTCTGTGCCGTGGGTGATCACCAAGCCGCCCACATCGGTGCGGGCCAAGTGGTGCTGGGCTTGCACCAACAAAGACCGCCAGACCGTGTCATCCATGTCCTTGCTGTCCACCTGCGCGACTTGGTGACACTCCACCCGCCAACCCGGTGGCACACGCACACCGGCCAACAAATCATCCACGGGCACTTGGCCGGCGGTGTAACCCAGCACGTCTCCTGCTTGGGTCGCTCGCCCAGCAATGGTGCCCCCGGTGCCCAGCACCACCAACGTGTTTGCAGCCATGTTGTCACCCTCGGTCATAGCTGGAGCATACCGGAACCGGTGGGTGAATCGGGTAAGCTCCCCACCCAAACCACCGACAGGAGCAGATGTGAAAAAATTGGATGGCCGCATTGGTATTGTCACAGGCGCCGCTCAAGGCATAGGTCTGGCCACCGCATTGGCTTTCGCCCGGGAAGGTGCCACCGTGGTGGCGTGTGATGTCAACCCCGCTAGCGCCCAGGCCGCTGCAGCCGCCTGTGAAGCCTTGGGTGTACCCGCCATGGCAGCCACATTGGATGTGACGCAGGCCCCGATGGTGCAAGCCGTCGTGCAATCGGTGCTGGAGCGTTTTGGACGGGTGGATGTCTTGGTCAACAACGCCGGCATCACCCAAGACGCCAGGCTGCAAAAAATGACCTTGGATCAGTTTGACCGGGTGGTGGACGTGAACCTGCGGGGCGTGTTCCACTGCGCGCAAGCGGTGGTCGAGCCCATGATCGCCCAAGGCCAGGGTGTCATCCTGAACGCCTCCTCGGTGGTGGGGATCTACGGCAACTTTGGCCAGACCAACTATGCCGCCACGAAATTTGGTGTCATCGGTTTCACCAAAACCTGGAGCCGGGAGCTGGGCCCCAAGGGCATACGCGTGAACGCGGTGGCCCCAGGCTTTATCAGTACACCGATTTTGTCCAGCATGCCCGACAAGGTGCTGCAAGACATGGAACAAAAGGTCCCCCTCAAACGGCTGGGTCGCCCTGATGAAATTGCGAGCGTTTACACGTTTTTGGCCAGTGATGACGCCAGTTATATCAACGGTGCAGTGATCGAGGTTTCTGGCGGCATGTCGGTTTAACCGATTGAACCCCCACCGTCTTTCAGCCACGGAGCCGCCTTTGACCGATACCCTGCCTAAGCCCCTGAACCGACCGCGCAACAAAACCGACCTTTTTGTGGCCTTCTCCCTGCTGGCCTTGCAGGGTTTTGGCGGGGTTTTGGCCGTGGTGCAACGCGAACTCGTGGAGCGGCGGCGCTGGATGACACTGGACCAGTTTGTAGAAGACTGGGCGGTGGCCCAAATCCTGCCTGGCCCCAACGTGATCAACCTGTCCCTCATGATAGGCGGTCGGTACTTTGGCTTGGGTGGGGCCCTTACCGCTTTGGCAGGCCTACTGCTGGCACCGCTGGTCATTGTGTTGGCCTTGGCCATGTGGTTTGCCACGGTGGCCCAATCGCCCCAAGCCATCGG
>JBEBBB010000358.1:0-2521 GCA_041158605.1 Pseudomonadota bacterium | reverse complement strand
ACTGGTGATGTGGTCCCCACGTGTGGACCGGGTGGATCCACAAGGACAGGTGCTGCGCGCACCCGACCTGGGCAAAGTGGCTTACGCCAACCCCAAAACAGCCCCTTACGGTGAAGCGGCGGTGCAGGTGATGAACCGCTTGGGGTTGACCACAACCTTGGGCCCTCTGCTGGTTCAGGGCGAAAGCATCGGCCAAACCTACAACTTCGTCAAAACCGGCAACGCCGACGTGGGGTTTGTGGCCCTGTCACAAGTGTTGCACGGTGGTCACCTCAAAAAAGGGTCTGCCTGGGTGGTTCCCCAGGCCTACCACGCACCCATACGCCAAGACGCCGTGTTGCTGCGCAAAGGTGCACAAAACGAAGCGGCTTTGGCCTTGATCAAGCTGCTGCAAAGCCCCCCCATCAAAGACCTGATCCGGTCTTACGGCTGCGACCTGTAACCCCCCTACCCCCCGTGGTGGTATCGCCCGACAACCTGCAGGCCCTGGCCCTCACGGCGCAAGTGGCCGCGCTGACCACCCTGGTGCTGCTGGTGTTGGGCACCCCCCTGGCCTGGTGGCTTGCACGGACGCGGTCCTGGTTGGCCCGGCCCGTGGGGGCCTTGGTGTCACTGCCCCTGGTGCTGCCGCCTTCGGTACTCGGGTTTTACCTGTTGGTGGGCTTGGGGCCCCAAGGCCCTGTAGGGCAGTGGATGGTGGCGCTGGGCTTGCCCACCGTCCCCTTTACATTCACAGGCTTGGTGTTGGCGTCGGTGTTGTATTCGATGCCGTTTATGGTCCAACCCATCTTGACCAGCATGCAGGCACTGGGAGAGCGTCCGCTCGAGGCCGCTGCCACGTTGCGCGCGTCACCCTGGGACCGTTTTTTCCATGTGGTTTTGCCCCTGTGCAAACCCGGTCTGGTCACCGGCAGCATCATGGCCTTTGCCCACACCGTGGGTGAGTTTGGCGTGGTGCTCATGGTGGGCGGCAACATCCCGGGGGTGACGCGGGTGGTGTCGGTGCAAATGTACGACCACGTGGAGGCCCTGGAATACGCCGACGCCCACCGCCTAGCGGCGGTGATGTTGGTGTTTGCGTTTGGTGTGTTGTGGGCCCTGCAGTGGTACAACCACCGACCCGCTGGCAAGCGCCAACCATGACCCTCCCCACTGTGCAACTGCAGACACACTGGGTGCGCCCGGGTTTCACCTTGTCGGTGGACCTGACCTTGCCCGGTACCGGTGTGACCGTGCTGTTTGGCCCGTCTGGTTCGGGCAAAACCACCTGCCTGCGTGTGCTGGCCGGCTTGGAACAGGAGGCACCGGGGTTGGTTTGTGTGGGTGGTGACACCTGGCAAAACAGCGCCGACAACCGTTTTGTACCGGTCCACCAACGCCCGCTGGGTTATGTGTTCCAAGAAGCCAGCCTGTTTGAGCACCTGACGGTGGAGGGCAACCTGCGTTTTGGTTACGACCGCACCCCCCCCGCCCAACGCCAACACGGCTGGGACCATGGGCTTGATTTACTGGGTATCCGTCACCTCTTGGCACGGCGACCACAGCAGTTGTCGGGCGGCGAACGCCAGCGGGTGGCCATCGCCCGGGCATTGGCCACCAGCCCCCGGTTGTTGTTGATGGACGAACCACTGGCCGCGTTGGACCAGGCCCGCAGGGCGGACATTCTGCCGTGGCTGGAGCAACTGCACGAGCGGCTCGACATCCCCGTGGTGTACGTGACCCACGCCATCGATGAGGTGGTCCGGCTGGCCGACCATGTGGTGGTGCTGGACAACGGGCGTGTGCTGGCCGCTGGCCCGGTGGTAGACATGCTGGCCCGAACCGACTTGCCCCTCGCCCAAGGGGACGGGGCAGGCGCCCTGATCGAGGCCATCACCTGCGGCTTGGATACCAGCTCCGATCTGTGCGAACTGCGTTTTGCAGGCGGAACCCTCTTGCTGCCCCAAACCCGCGCCCAACCGCTGCCTCCACGCACCCCTGTGCGCTTGCGGGTACAGGCGCGTGACGTGAGCCTGGCGCTGGAGCCGCCCGCCATGAGCAGCGTGCTCAACATTTTACGGGCCACCGTGTCTGACGTCACCCCCGACGGGCTAGGCCAAGTGGTGGTGGGTCTGCATGTGGGCCCACCAAACAGCGGTTGCCGCCTGCTGGCCCGGATCAGCCGGGTCTCGAAAGACCGCTTGGGCATCAGCCCCGGCTTGGCGGTTTATGCACAAATCAAGGGCGTGGCGATGGTGCGCTGATCTGTGCACCAACTGGGGGGGTCATTTGCCCGCGTTGGGGAAAAACAGCTGCTCGCCACCTATTTTGTACCCCGCAATCGCAGCCTGACCAGCAGGCCCGGTCACCCAATCCACAAACCGTTGGCCATCTGCGGTTTTGACGTGGGGGTGTTTCGCAGCACTGACCAGCATCACACCATACTGGTTGAACAGGCGTTTGTCCCCCTCGACCAAAACGGCCAAATCGGCACGGTTTTTGAAATTCAACCAGGTTCCCCTATCGGCCAACACATAGCCCC
>JBEBBB010000357.1:0-2844 GCA_041158605.1 Pseudomonadota bacterium | reverse complement strand
GGTCGCTGGCCGTGTCGCCGCTCGGTTGCAGGATCTGAAAGAGCGCCGGGGTGCCGTTGGGTTTGCCGACATGCAACACCGGTTGTTGCAAGCCCTGGAAGGCCCCAGGGGGGCGGTTTTGCGTGAACACATCTTGGCCCGCTACCCTGCCGCACTGGTTGACGAATTTCAAGATACGTCGCCCATCCAGTACGCCATCTTGGACCGCGTGTACCGGGTGTCCGCGCACCCACCGGAGCACCTTTTGTTGCTGATCGGGGACCCCAAGCAGTCCATTTACGCGTTCCGGGGGGCGGATATCCACAGTTACCTGCGGGCCAAAAGCGATACAGCAGGTCGGCACCACGTGCTGGGAACCAATTTCCGCTCCACCGAAGCGGTCGTGTCGGCAGTGAACCACCTGTTTGCCCGCGCCGAAGAGCAGGCCCCTATGGGGGCGTTTGGTTTTGGACCCTCAGGCCGCAGCCCTTTGCCCTTTGTGCCGGTGGTCGCCAAAGGGCTGACCGATGTGTGGGTGGGCACTGCTGGGCCACAGCCGCCTTTGCAGTGGGCCCACGACCCGACCTTGCGCGCCCAAGGGGACGTGCGGCAGGTCTACGCCCAACATTGTGCAGAGCGCATCGTGGGATGGCTCAACGACCCAGGCAATGGGTTTGCCAGAGAGGGGGGTGGTTTTGTCCGCCTGCGACCACAAGACATTGCGGTGTTGGTGCGGACCGGCCAAGAGGCAGAGGCGGTGCGTGGCGCTTTGCGAGAACGGGGTGTGCAATCGGTTTACCTGTCGGACAAGGACTCTGTATTGGCCAGCGGCGAAGCCCGTGACCTGGTGTATTGGTTGGCCGCGGTGTGCGATCCCCAAGACCCAGCCCGCGTGCGGGCCGCTTTGGCTTTGGGCACTGTGGGGTGGCCTTTGCCCGCCTTGGCCGATTTGTTGGGCCACGATGAGGACTATGACGATCTGGTCGCCCAGTTAACCGGCCTGCACCAGGTGTGGCGCGATCAGGGTGTGTTGGCCATGTTGCGCCAGACCTTGCACCGGTTGGGTTTGGCCGCCTCGTGGGTCCAGGCCCCTGGAGGGGAGCGCCGCTTAACCAACGTCATGCACTTGGCGGAGCTCCTGCAGACTGCCAGTGCCGAACTGGATGGCGAGCAAGCTTTGGTGCGGTGGTTGCAAGACCGGGTTGACGACCCCACCACCGGTGGGGACGAACCCTTGGTTCGCCTGGAAAGTGACGCCGACCTGGTGCAGGTGGTCACGGTGTACAAAAGCAAAGGGCTGGAGTACCCGGTGGTGTGTGTGCCCTTCGCCACGTCTTACCGCCCACCTGACAAACACAAGGGGTGGTGGGCCGTCCGTTTGCCGGGTGCAGATGGTGGGTACACCCCCATTTTGCAGCACCACCCAGACGTGGAAGAGCGTGTGGTCCAAGAGCGTTTGCGAGAAGACACCCGTTTGTTGTATGTGGCCCTGACCCGGGCGCGCCACGGTGTGTGGGCGGGGTTTGCCGCGTTGCGCAATGGCCCCGCCCAGGTGTGCGAAACCCACCTCGGTGCCGCAGGGTATTTGGTGGGTGGTGGGCAGGCCCTGGAGGCCGGCGCGTGGCGTCCGGCCTTGGAGGGCCAATGGGCCGGCGGTGCGGTGGTCCTGGATCTACCGGGCGATGCGGCAGAAGGGCCAGGAGGGCAGTTGCAGCCCACACGGTTGCACAGGCCCGAGGCCGGTGCGGCGCTGCGCGAACCTGGGGTGTACACCGCTGCTTTTGACCGCCGCTGGGGCATCGCCAGTTACTCCCGGCTGACGCGCGACCTCCAGGCATCCGCACCGGTGTTGGCGCCTTGGGCGAGGATCCGGGACGACGACGACGCCACCGATCCTTCAGCCATCCACAGCCCAACTGTCCCCTCGCCCAGCTTGATGCACACGTTTCGCCGGGGGCCGGTGGCGGGGCAGTTTTTGCATGACCAATTGGAGTGGTTGGCTGGGGAGGGATGGGCTTTGAACCGGGATGCCCGGGTGGCCACCCGCCTGATGGCGCGCTGCGAGCGAGCTGGCTTTGGAGCCGACGCCCCAGGTTTGGTGGATTGGCTGGGCGTGGTGCTGTCCACCCCACTGCCGGGTTTGGGTGTGGCCCTGCAGGACCTGCCCCGTCCTTTAGCGGAACTGGAGTTCTGGTTGCCTTGGACAGGGCTGTCAACCGCGCAACTGGATGCCGTGTGCCACGCCCATTGTGTGTTGGGTGTGCCCCGGCCCGTGTTGCGGGCTTCCGATTTGCATGGGATGTTGATGGGGTTTGCCGATCTGGTTTTTGAGCATGGTGGTCGGTATTGGGTGTTGGACTACAAGTCCAACCACTTGGGTGACACCGATGCCGATTACCACCGGGATGCCCTGGAGGCGGCCATGGCCCAACACCGCTATGACGTGCAAGCCACCGTGTATCTGTTGGCTTTGCACCGGTTGTTGCAAAGCCGCCTGGGTGCCGCCTACGATCCCGCCACCCACCTGGGTGGTGCGGTATACCTCTTCGTCCGAGGTGTTCGTGGGCCATGTGCTGGCGTCAGCCTGTGGCCTGCCACCACGGCTTGGGTACAAGACCTGGACGGTTTGTTGACAGATACGGGGGGGCTCACATGAGCACGGCGGTGCTGGTGGCTTTGCGAGCGTGGGCAGCCGAAGGGTGTTTGTCACGTTTGGACGTGGCCATGGCCACCCAAGTGTCGGTGTGGGACCCTGGCGCGCCAGATGCCCTGTTGGTGGCAGTGGCTGCGCTGACCCGGTTTGAGGGGCAAGGACACACGTGTTTGCCTCTGCGCCTGTGGTTGGAGCAGGGCCCCACCGGGTGG
>JBEBBB010000356.1:0-4887 GCA_041158605.1 Pseudomonadota bacterium | reverse complement strand
GCTGGTCTACCTCGACAGGCCGCTGCTCGACGGCGGACGGCTGTTCCTCGTGGACGGCCAGCGCCTAGCTTCCACCCATATCCTCAAGCCCGACACCGCCAACCCACAAACGCCCCACTTGGCGGTCAACGAACACTTCTGCATGTCGCTGGCCCGCCGTATGGGCCTGCCGGTCGCAAAGGTCGAGCTGCTGCGCACGCCCCGGCCGGTCCTGGTTGTGCGGCGCTTCGACCGTGAGGTCGAGAACGTCGGCGGCCAACCGCAGGTTCACCGCCGACACATCATCGACACCTGCCAGGCCTGTGACCTGCCGGTGGCCTACAAGTACGAGCGCAACCTGGGGAGCGCCGAGGCGGTGCGCCACATCCGCGACGGCGTGAGCTTCGAGCGCCTGTTCGGCTGCGCCGACCTGACGGCCAACAAGGCTGCCGCCAAGCGGACCATGCTGCGCTGGGCCCTCTTCCAGTTCTTGATTGGCAACAGTGACGCGCACGGCAAGAACTTCTCGTTCTTCGTGCGCCCGGGCGGCCTGCTGGAGCCCACCCCCTGGTACGACTTGGTGAGCGTCCTGCAGTACGACGGCTTCGACACCGAGCTGGCCATGGCCTACGGCGATGTGTTCAGCCACGCCGAGGTCTCGGCCTTCGCACTGGCCGACTTTGCCGCACGCTGCGGTGTTGACCGCAAGCTGATGCGCCGGGAAGGCCAACGGCTGGCGAAGCTGGCCGCAGCAGAGGCCGCCGCACAAGCCAAAGCTGCAGATTACGAGGGCGAGGCCGAGCGGGCCTTCGTGCAAGGCATTGCCGCCTTTGTGGCGCACCAAGCCAGCCGGCTGACGCTGCTGGTCGCTGACGCGGCGCGCTGGAAGGATGAATACCTCTGACCGATTAACTGGGCGATGCCGGAAGGTCCACCACCCAACGGCCCGCACAGGGCCGTTTGTGTGTCCGTCAAGCCCGCCCCAACAACTTGCGGGCGTTGATCACCACCTTCACATCATCGGGCGAAACCGCGCCTTTGACCTCGTAAACACGGTCCAGGGTGTCCCGCAGGGCGGGTTCGCCCAACGGAAAACCCTGCTTCCCCACAATCGAAAACACCACTGGTGCGTTCGCCCGCCGACCCCGCCGTACCACAACCGCCACCTCACCATTGGCCAAGCGCACATAACTGCCAGGCGGGTATATGCCCACGGTTTTGACCAACAAAGCCCCCAAGGGGTTGGGCTGCCCGTCCGCCCCCATATAGATGTCCTTGGCCACCTGTTGCGACAACATACCGCTGCGGGATGACCTGGGGCTGATCCGGGCCACAAACACATCCACCAAATGCAACAAGCGCTGGGCCACGGCGGTGGGCTCAGGCCCGGCCTGCGGCTGGTGGTGGCGCAACACCACTTGCAACCAAAACGGGTCTGCCACGCCGACTTGACGCAACAAGGACACGCTGCGGCTGGGGTGGTCATCGATGGCTTGGCGCTGGGCTGGTGTGGGGGGCTGGGCTTGGCGAGACAAGTCGTCGTGCAACCGGGCCATACCCATGTTCATGGTCAAAGCTGCTTTGAACAGCGAAGCCGCTTCTTGTGGCGCCAACCCAGCAGCGGGCGCTCCCAAATGGCACACGGCCGCACAAGTCAAGGCATGGGAAGCGCTGTAACCCATGCGCCGATCAAACAGCTGCTGCACCAACACAAACAGCGTGTTGTCAGGCCCCAGCTCCAGCAAACGCAAGGCCTTTTGCTCCACCCGCAACAAGCGGTCCACAAAATCGCTGGTGCCAGGTCCTTGGTGCAACAACACACCCAAGGAACCTTGCAGGTCTTGCCACTCCAGCACCGGGTCCGTGGTGTCAAGGCCTGCCACCGCCGTGAGTTCGCTGGGCCGTGTCAAACCGGCGATGCGGTTCAGGGGTTGGTTGCCACGGACCATCCGGTCCAATTGGGTGGTGTAGCTGTAGGTCCACGCCTGGTAATCGGACTCCCGGACCATGGGGCTGTGCTGTTGCAGAGATTCCCGGTGCTGCTCAGACAAAATGGATTCGCCCTTGCGCAACAACAGGGTGCCGCGCGCGTCCCAGATGTTGACGGGGACGGGCGTGTTCAGCTCGACGGTGTTGAGGGGCAGTGGCTTGTACATAAACAGGGTGCGATGGCCGCACGTTGTGCAAGAGTTTAGCCATAATGGGACAATGAACCCAAGCTAAAAAGAGAGAAGCACCCCCGGCATGCCCGACACCACAGGCCCCACCATAGACATCGCGGAACTGCGCCTGGGTTTGTTCGTGCACCTGGATCTGGGGTGGATGGACCACCCCTTCCCCTTGGGCAGTTTCAAGATCACGTCCCAACAGCAGATCGACACCATCCGCACATTGGGTCTCAACCGCTTGCGTTACAGCCCCGACAAAAGCGACCCTGAGGCGGCGGTCTCTGAGCCGCCCTCCCGCTTGGCCGTGGCCACACCTGCGCCCACCCCGTCCCCTGAAGCGTTGGAGCGCGCACGCCACAAAGCACTGCAGCAAACCCAACGGCTCAGCTTGCAGCAATGCGAACGCCAGTTTGGCGAAGCGGCACGGGCCTACCGGCAGGTGATCGAAAACCTAGAACAACACCCCGAAGCGGCGCGCGAACAGGGCCTGGCCATGGTCCACGGCGTGGTAGAGCACATCACAGGGGCGGGTGATTCGGCCATACGCTTGCTATCTGAAGGGCTGGGTGACAGGGCGGCGTTGCACTCGGTGAACGTGATGGTGCTGAGCCTGCTCCTCGGCAAAGCCTTGGGTATGTCCAGCGCCGAACTGCAAGACCTTGGTGTGGCCGCTTTGCTGCACGACATGGGCAAAACCGCTTTGCCCGAAAGGGTGCGTTTCCGCGAAGACAACTTCGCCGCAGCCCAACTCAAACTGTACCAAGAGCATGTGGGCCACAGCCTGCAGCTGGGCAAACAACTCGGCCTCAACGCCCGGGTGTTGCTGGCCATGGCCCAACACCACGAGATGGCCGATGGCAGTGGGTTTCCCATGGGGATCAAGGCAGACAAAATCGCCCCTGCGTCTTGTATCCTGGCCCTCATCAACCGCTACGACAACCTCTGCAACCCTGGCAGTCCCGCCAGCGCTTTAACGCCCCACGAATCGCTGTCGCTGATTTTTGCCCAGATGAAGGACCGTTTTGACGGCAACACCCTCAGTGCATTTATCCGCATGATGGGGGTGTATCCACCGGGGTCGGTGGTGCAACTCCTCGATGGCCGGTACGCCATGGTGGTGTCTGTCAACTCAACCCGCCCCCTCAAGCCGCGGGTGGTCGTCCATGACAGCCACATCCCGCGTGATGAGGCCCTGGTCCTGGACCTGGAGCACCTGCCGGGTGTGGGCATCAAACGCAGCGTGAAACCCCTCCAGCTGCCACGGGCCACACTGGATTACCTGTCCCCCAGAACACGCATCTGTTATTACTTCGAGCGCGCCGCCGACAACCTCAACGGACCCAACGCATGACTTTTGTCCACTGGGGACCTTTGCTGGATGGGATGCTCGAAGCCGTGTGGGTGGTCAACAGCCACAACCTGCGCATTGCAGCGGTCAACGCGGCGGCGGCCACATTGCTGCAACGGGCGCCAGCAGAACTGATCGGGCAACCTGTTGTTGATTTGACAGCCTCCCCAGAGGACGCCTGCTTTTGGGAAGATGTGGCTGCGGGCTTGTCTGACGGCATACACACCGAAACCCTGCTGCGCAGGGCCGATGGCCAGACCGTGCTGGTCGACCGGCGGGTCAGCCAGGTGTCCTTGGGTGATGGCACCCAAGTGTACCTAGTGGGCATGCAGGACCTGAGCGAACAACGCCACACCCAGAACCAGCTGGAAAACCTTGTGGCCGAACTCAGGGCCACCCTGGAATCCACGGCCGACGGGATCATGGTGTGTGATCTGGATGGTGGCATCCGAGCCTACAACCAACCGTTTGCCCGTTTGTGGGGTCTGCCAACAGAACTGCTCACCCACCGCGATGACCAAGCGGTTCACACCCACCTGGCCAACCAGGTGCTCGACACCACGCAGTACCAGCAGCGCTTGAGCCACATTGGCCGCTCCCCCTTGCTCGAAGCCAATGACGTGTTGGTGTTGCGTTCGGGTCGGGTGTTGGAGCGCAACACCACCCCCCGGCTGACACGGGGCCGCCCCACGGGGCGGGTATACGCCTTCCGCGACATCACCGAACGGCTGGCCGCAGAAACCCAGATGCAGCTGGGGGCCAAGGTGTTTGAGAACAGCCTGGATGCGATTTTTATCACCGACGCGCAACACCAGGTGCTGTTGTGCAACCCCATGGCGGGGCAGCTCACACAACGGCCCACAGAAAGCCTGCAACGCGCCAACGCCTGGGACCTGTTTTTTTCGCACCAAGAACCCGACCTGGCTCGCCACATCAACGACCGCCTGAACCGCACGGGTTACTGGGAAGGTGAGGCCTGGCACCGGCGCCCCAACGGGTCTGCGGTGGCGCTCCAGGTGTCATGGGTTCAGCTCAAAGACCCCGCAGGGCACATCTCTCACACGGTGGTGTTTGCCAAAGACCTCACCGAAAAACTGGCGGCGCAACAGCGCATCGAACAACTGGCCTACACCGACCCCCTAACAGGGTTGCCCAACCGGCTGATGCTGACCGAGCGCGTGACCTACGCCCTCCAACTGGCCCAGCGCAACCAGGTGGGGTTTGCCGTGCTGTTTTTGGACCTGGACCGGTTCAAACACATCAACGACTCGCTGGGCCACATGTTGGGCGACCGGGTGTTGATCGAGGTGGCGAACCGGCTCAAAGGCTGCTTGCGCCAGACCGACACGCTGTGCCGCTTGGGTGGCGACGAGTTTGTGATCCACCTCCACG
>JBEBBB010000355.1:0-2679 GCA_041158605.1 Pseudomonadota bacterium | reverse complement strand
AGTCGCGCAAGGCTGCGAACACATCCACATCGGTGTGGGCATGGGGTGAGCGGGTGCGAGCGGCCGCTATCAGGGCAGGGTGGCGCACCCGCAAGAAGGGGTTGATGTCGCGTTCGCGCGCCATGTGGCTGGGCAGTGTGGGTTGGCCTTGTGCCCGCAGGGCCACACATGCTTGTTGCCAGTCGGCCAGGGCCGGGTTGTCGGGGTCCACCGCCCTGGCAAAACGCAGGTTGCCTAGGGTGTATTCGTGGGTGCAGCACACCTGGGTGTGGCCGGGCAATGCTGACAGGGCGTCCAACGAGGCCAGCATTTGGGCTGGCGTGCCTTCAAAGAGTCGACCGCACCCCCCTGAAAACAGGGTGTCACCGCAAAACAGCCAGGGCGCTTGTCCGGGAGACTCTGCCACGTAAGCCACGTGGCCTTTGGTGTGTCCCGGCACGGACAGCACCCGCCAGTCAAGGCCCAGCAGGCTGAAGGTGATGTCTGCGTCCACGCGTTCGCATTGGGCCGTCAGCCACTCGCCTGCTGGGGCCATCAGCCGCGCCCCGGTGGCCTCGCGCAGGGCTTCTGCGCCGCCGGTGTGGTCTGCGTGGTGGTGGGTTACTAGAATGGCGGCGACCTGCAGGCGGTGCGCGTGCAGGTAGGCCAAAACGGCGTCGGTTTCACCCGGGTCTACCACCACGGCCGACGTGCCGTTGTGAAGAACCCAAATGTAGTTGTCTGAAAACGCGGGAACGGGGTGCAAAACCATGGATGTCGTGTGGAAAAACGCCTTGTCTGGCCTGCCGGGGGTGGGTGCGCACGCGGGGCACGCCGTGGTGCCAGCCTTGGGTTGACCCGAGCGGTATGCAGCCGGAAATTATAGGTTTGGACACCTGGTGGGACACGCCCCCCGGCCAGCATTTGCTGGCGTGGGAGCAGGCGCGGTTCGACGAGGCGGTGGTCGACGTGTTTGGGTTCAATGCCATTCAGCTGGGGGTGCCGGAATTGGCTGCCCTGCGGGCCAACCGCATGCCGCACCGGTGGTTGTCGCTCACCCACACCGAAGCGGCCGCCCACCCGGGTGGCGCGGGTGAACACGCGTGTGTGCTGGTCACAGACCCCGCCGCATTGCCTTTTCCCGACGACAGTGTCGATTTGCTGGTGTTGCCGCACACCCTGGAGCTGAGCGCCGACCCACACACCGCGTTGCGCGAAGTGGCGCGTGTGCTGCGCCCCGAAGGGCGTGTGGTGCTGTCGGGTTTCAACCCTGTGAGCCTGTGGGGGTTGCGGCAACACCGGGCGCACCTGTGTGCGCAGCTCGGGGTCACCTGGGGCGGCAGTGCCCAGTTGTATTTGCCCCGCGCGGGCGATTTCATTGGCCATTGGCGGCTGCGCGATTGGCTGCGTTTGCTGAGTTTTGAAGTGGAAGCCACCCGCTTGGGTGTGTACCAACCCGCCGTGCGTACCCAGCGCTGGCTGCAGCGGTTTGGCTGGCTGGAGCCTTTGGGGTCCCGCTGGTGGCCCATTTTTGGGGCCGTGTATTTTTTGGTGGCCGTCAAACGGGTGCAGGGCACCCGCTTGTTGGGCCCCGCGTGGAAGCCCTACCGCAGTGTGGCCACGGTGCGCCCCGCACGCGCGGCGGGTCGCAGTGGCCCCACCTGGCGTGCCACGCATGCCGAGATTCAACCCAACACAACCGAGAAAGACACCGGATTTTGAACAAAGTGGTCATCTACACCGACGGCGCCTGCAAAGGCAACCCGGGCCCTGGCGGCTGGGGCGTGTGGCTCAAGTCGGGCGCCCACGAGCGCGAGCTGTGTGGCGGCGAGGCCGAAACCACCAACAACCGCATGGAGCTGATGGCGGTGATCGAGGCACTGTCGGCCCTCAAACGCCCGTGCCACGTGTTGCTGCACCTGGACAGCGAATACGTGCGCAAAGGCATCACCGAGTGGATTCACGGCTGGAAGGCCAAGGGCTGGAAAACCGCCGCCAAGCAACCGGTGAAAAACGCCGACCTGTGGCAACGCCTGGACGCCCTGGTGGCCAGCGGCGGCCACCAGATCGAGTGGAAGTGGGTCAAAGGCCACGCGGGCGACCCCGGCAACGAAAAAGCCGATGCCCTGGCCAACCAAGGCGTGCCGCGCGGCCGTGGGTGACCGGGCCCTCTGTCTCAAAGGCCGCCCGTAAAGCCCTTGTAAAGACGCCAAACCCCGCACCGCGTTAAATTAAATTTCAGCTCAGATCTGTTCTCGTTTCAGGCAACGTCATGGCAAAAAAAGCAATTTATGGGGTCACCGTGGCCGCGGGCATCGCAGCGGCACTGGCCGGGGCTTGGTGGGTGCAAAACAAGCCCAACACCGCAGTCGGGGGGGCGCAGGCCGTGCCCACCCAAGCCGGTGCCCCACAGCCCGGGGCCAGCGGGCCAGCGCGGCCACCGGGCGTGGAGGTGGCCAAAGTCAAAACCACCCAGTTGCAAGACGATGCCCAGGCGGTGGGCACGCTCAAATCGCGCCAGAGCGTGATGCTGCGGCCCGAGGTGGCCGGGCGCGTGTCCCAGATTGCGTTTGCGGACGGTGCCCGTGTGAAAAAAGGCCAGGTGTTGATTCAGCTTGACGACGTTTTGCAGCGCGCGGAACTGAGCCAGGCCCAGGCCCAGGTGTCGATTGCCCGCGCCAACCTCAAGCGCAACCAGGA
>JBEBBB010000354.1:0-10991 GCA_041158605.1 Pseudomonadota bacterium | reverse complement strand
CGTGACCTTGGTGGACCATGGCGCCGGCAAGTCCTACCTGGGGTTTATGCTTTACGACCTGTTCTGCCAGCCCCGGTCTCTGGGTTGGGTGTATGGCGTTGAGTCCCGCCCGGAGCTGGTCACGCGGTCGGTCGAATTGGCCCAGACCCTGGGCTTTGAACGCATGCGGTTTGTCGCGGCCACGGTGCAAGAGGCCATGGTGTCCGAGGCCTTGCCCAACCCTGTTGACGTGGTCACGGCTTTGCACGCGTGCGACACCGCTACCGACGATGCGATCGCCTTTGGCTTGGCCCGGCAGGCCCGCCACATGGTGCTGGTGCCTTGTTGCCAAGCCGAGGTGGCAGGCGTGTTGCGCAAACACAAGGCCTTGAGCCTGTCCCGGACCCCCTTGAGCGAGATCTGGCGCCACCCCCTGCACACCCGCGAATTTGGCAGCCAAATCACCAACGTGTTGCGGTGTTTGCAGCTGGAGGCCGCAGGTTACCAGGTCACGGTTACCGAGCTGGTGGGTTGGGAGCACTCCATGAAAAACGAGCTGATTTTGGCCCGCAAGGTGTCGGGTGGGAAACACAGCGCGCGGCAGCGGCTGCAACAGGTCTTGGAGGAGCTGCAACTGCAGGAGCTGGCCGACCGCTACGCGGTGCCCACCTGAGCCGCCGGCGCCGCTGTACAGGGCCAACGCGGGCGTGCTAAGCTGATCCATTCGAACCCAGGAGACCGCACATGCCCGGCTTGTTGCCCCACATCGATCCCGATGGATTGTTGGAGTTTTCGGTGGTTTACACCGACCGCGCCCTCAACCACATGTCCAAACGCTTTCAAGGGGTGATGACCGACATTGGCGCCATCCTGAAGTCGGTCTACAACGCCCCCGCTGTGGCCTTGGTGCCCGGCAGTGGCACCTTTGGTATGGAAGCCGTTGCCCGCCAGTTTGCCACCGGCAAAAAGGCGCTGGTCATCCGCAACGGTTGGTTCAGTTACCGCTGGACCCAGATCATGGACATGGGCCAGATCCCGGCCAGTGCCACCGTGCTGAAAGCGCGTCCCACCAGCACCGACCCGCAAGCCCCCTGGGCACCTTGCCCCATCGACCAGGTGGTGGCCACCATCGCGGCGGAGCGCCCCGATGTGGTCTTTGCCCCCCATGTGGAAACCGCCGCGGGCATGCTGTTGCCCGACGGCTACTTGCGTGCTGTGGCCGATGCAGTGCACGCCGTGGGTGGTTTGTTGGTGCTGGACTGCATCGCATCGGGCGCCCTGTGGGTGGACATGCAGGCCACCGGTGTGGACGTGCTGATCAGCGCGCCGCAGAAAGGCTGGAGTGGGTCGCCCGCTTGCGCCATGGTCATGCTGAGCGCCCGGGCCCGGGCGGCGATCGACGCCACCACCAGCACCAGTTTCGCTTGCGACCTGAAAAAATGGCTGCAGATCATGGAAGCCTACGAAAAGGGCGGCCACGCGTACCACACCACCATGCCCACCGACGCCCTGGCCCGCTTGCGCGACGTGATGCAAGAAACCCAGGCCTACGGTTTTGAACGGGTGCGGCAGGAGCAAATCGAACTGGGGGCCCGGGTCCGTGCCTTGTTCGAGCGCCGTGGCATCCGCAGCGTGGCGGCCGAGGGCTACAAGGCCCCAGGCGTGGTGGTCAGCTACACCCAAGACACAGGCGTGCACAACAGCCAAAAATTCTTGGCGTTGGGTTTGCAAACCGCCGCGGGTGTGCCCCTGCAGTGCGACGAGCCCCCAGGTTTCATGACCTTCCGCGTGGGCCTGTTTGGCCTTGAAAAACTGCACCATATCGACCGCAGTGTCAACCACCTGGCCCAGGCCCTGGACCAGATGGGTTACCCCGAACCCGTGGCCGAGCCAGCCCACGTTTAACCACCCCCGCCACATGACCGCTTACATTTTTCCCCCCAGCCAGACCCCCAGCGTGCCCGTGCGTGGCCGCAGCGAGCGTTACGCCGTGTCCCGCATTTTTTGTGTGGGGCGCAACTACGCTGCGCACGCCCGCGAAATGGGGTTTGACCCCGACCGCGAGCCCCCGTTTTATTTCAACAAAACCCCACGCGACCTGGTCCCCTCAGGTGCCACCATCGCTTACCCGCCCGGCACCCAGAACTTCCATTACGAAATGGAGTTGGTGGTCGCCATCGGCAAACCGGTTTTTCAGGTGTCCGTTGAGGCCGCCCAAGACGCGGTGTGGGCTTACGCGTGTGGGCTGGACATGACCCGCCGCGACCTGCAAATCAAATCCCGGGAAATGGGCCGCCCCTGGTGTTTTGGCAAAAACTTCGAGCAGTCTGCCATCATCAGCGAGCTGGTGCCCGCAGCTGATATTGGCCACGTGGCGTCTGGGCGCATCCACCTGTCGGTGAACGGCCAGGTCAAACAAGACGCCAACATCCAAGACCTGATTTGGCGCATCCCCGAGGTGGTGGCCAACCTGTCCCAGTACTACCACCTGGAGCCCGGTGACCTGATTTACACCGGCACCCCCGAAGGGGTGGGCGCGGTGCAGCCGGGGGACCACCTGGTTGGTGGTGTTGACGGCGTGGGCACCATCAGCTTGACCATCGCCCGCTGAAGCAGGCTGTGGCCGGTTGCGACCCCCCGGGCGGTGGGGGGTCAGCGGGCGAAACGGCGGCGTGTCAACGCCAAAGCCACCCAGAACCCCACCACGGTGTAGGCCACCAGCACCCCCCCGTGCAGCCACACCTGGCTGGGCCACTGGTCCAGGAAAAGGGGGCGCACCAGTTCCACCGCGTGTTTCAAGGGCAGCAACTGCCCCAGCCAGCGCGCGGCCGCTGGCAGCTGCTCGCTGGGGAAAAACACCCCGCTCAGGAACATCATGGGCGTGAGGCCCAGCGTGAAGTAGTAGGTGAAAAAGTCGTAGCCCTTGGCCAGGGCGTTGAACACCAAGGCCACGCAACTGAAGGTGATACCCACGCACAAAAGCACCGGCAGGGCCAGCAGCAGCTTGGGGCTGTGGCTGATGCCCAAGCCCAACATCACCCCCAAAATGGCGGTCACTGTGAACAGCGCCTTGAAGGCCGCCCACAACATCTCGGCCAGCAGGATGTCGTCCAGGTTGACCGGGGCGTTCATGATGCCGTCCCAGGTCTTTTGCACGTGCATCCGCGAAAACGCCGAATACAGCGCTTCAAAAGTGGCCGCGTTCATCGCGCTCATGCAGATGCTGCCACTGGCCAAAAACAAGATGTACGGCACAGCGTTGGCGACACCTGGCATGGCCACCTCGCCGACCAATCGGCCCATGCCATACCCAAACGCCACCAGCCAGATCAGCGGTTCGGCGATGTTGCCCACCAGGCTGGGGATGGCCAACTTGCGCCAGACCAGTAGGTTGCGCAAAAACACCGGCCAGAACCGCCAAGACAACCGGGGTGCCCGCCACACCGAGGGGGTGCCGCTGGGGGTGTCAACCTTCTTCACGGATTTGCCTCCCGGTCAGTTTCAAAAACAGGTCCTCCAAGTTCGCGGGGCGGTGCAGCGTGCGCCATTGGGGCTGGTCGGCCAGTTGGTGCAGCAGGGGTTTGGCGTCGTGGGTGTAAAAGAACACCGTTTCGCCGCTGACTTCCACCCGGTTGGCCAGGGCGGCCAAGGGCGATGTGGCCATGGCGCTGGCGTCTTGCCCACCCACACCGTACACCTCCACCACCTCCGGGTCCAGGTGTTCACGGATCAACTCACGGGGCCGGCCTTCGGCGATCTTGCGGCCATGGTCCACCACCACCAGCCGGTGGCACAGGCGCTCGGCCTCGTCCATAAAATGGGTGGTCAGCAGGATGCTCTTACCTTTTTGCAACAGCTGCTGGAGACGCTCCCACATCAGGTGGCGTGCCTGGGGGTCGAGCCCGGTGGTGGGCTCGTCCAGCAGCAACAGTTGCGGGTCATTGACCAGGGCCCGCGCCAGCGACAGGCGCCGTTTCATGCCCCCCGACAACTCGCCGGGCTTGGCCTGCGCTTTGTGGCCCAGGGCGGCAAACGCCAGCAACTCGGGCACCTTGGCCTGGGCTTGGGCGGTGCTCAGCCCAAAGTAGCGCCCGAACACCACCAGGTTTTCGGCGCAGGTGAAATCGGGGTCCAAGGTATCGAACTGGCTCACCACCCCCAAGCCGGCCTTGATGGCTTGCGCGTCGGCAGGCATGTTCAGGCCCAGGGCCCGTATCGAACCGGCGTCCGGCGCCGTCAACCCCAATGACAGCCGGATGGTGGTGGTTTTGCCCGCACCGTTGGGGCCAATCAAGCCCACGCATTCGCCGGGGTCGATGTGGAACGACAGGTCCTGCACCACGGTGTTGTCACCGTAGCGTTTGGTCAGGTGTTGAACTTCAAACAGTGGGGCCATGGGCTTATTGTGCCCGTGTGGCGCCCCACCGGTAAAATCCCGCGCTTGTCCCCACAATAGGATGTGCCTGTGTCCGACCGTCTGGCGGTGTTGCCGCAGTACCTGCTGCCCAAACGGGCGTTGACCTCGCTGGCGGGCGCCGTGGCCCGGTCCCAAGGGGGGGGGTGGACCCAAGCCACCATCCGCCGGTTCATCCGACGGTATGGGGTGGACATGTCCGAGGCCGCCGACCCCAACCCGGGGGCTTACAGCAGCTTTAACGCTTTTTTCACACGCGCCCTGCGGGACGGCGTGCGCCCCCTGGCCGACACACCGTGGGTGTGCCCGGTGGATGGCGCGATCAGCCAATGTGGACCCATCCAGGGCGACCAGGTCTTCCAGGCCAAGGGCCACAGCTACAGCACCACCGCCTTGTTGGGCGGTGACGCCGAACTCGCGGCCACGTTCCAAGACGGTGCTTTCGCCACCTTGTACCTGAGCCCCCGCGACTACCACCGCATCCACATGCCTTGTGGTGGGCGCTTGGTGCGGATGGTGCATGTGCCCGGTGAGCTGTTTTCGGTCAACCCCACCACCGCGCGTGGTGTGCCGGGTTTGTTCGCCCGCAACGAGCGGGTGGTCTGCCTGTTTGAGGGCGAACGCGGGCCGTTTGTCCTGGTGCTGGTGGGTGCCACCATCGTGGGCAGCATGGCCACGGTGTGGCACGGTGTGGTCAACCCGCCCCGACCTGGCACCCTGCGCAGCTGGTCTTACGCCGACCCATCCATCCACTTGGCGCGCGGCGAGGAAATGGGGCGTTTCCTGCTGGGGTCCACCGTGGTGATGTTGTTCCCCGCAAACACCCTGCGTTTCCAACCCGGTTGGCAGCCTGGCAAACCCATACGCATGGGCGAGGCCATGGCCACCACCGCCTGATCCTGTTTTGTTTTTGGAGTTTCCATGACCACCATCGGTACCCCCCTGTCCCCGTCGGCCACCAAAGTGATGTTGTTGGGGTCTGGTGAACTGGGCAAAGAGGTTTTGATCGCCCTGCAGCGCTTGGGGGTGGAAACCATTGCCGTGGACCGTTACGAGCACGCCCCGGGGCAACAGGTGGCCCACCACGCGCGCACCATCACCATGAGCGACCCGGTGCAGCTCAAGGCCTTGATCGAGGCCGAGCGTCCCCACCTGGTGGTACCCGAGATCGAGGCCATTGCAACCCCCGCCCTGCAGGACCTGGAAGCCGCCGGCGTGGTGCGGGTGGTGCCCACCGCCCGTGCTGCCCGCCTCACCATGGACCGCGAAGGCATACGCCGTTTGGCCGCGGAAACCCTGGGCTTGCCCACCAGCCCTTACGTGTTTTGCGACTCGTTGGTCGAGTTGCAGGCGGCCATCGATGGGGGCATCGGTTACCCCTGCGTGGTCAAACCGGTGATGAGCAGCTCGGGCAAAGGTCAAAGCAAGATCGATGGCCCGGGTGATGTGCAGGCCGCTTGGGAATACGCCATGTCGGGTGGCCGCGTGGGCCCCGGGCGGGTGATTGTGGAAGGCTTCATCCGGTTCGATTACGAAATCACCCAGCTGACCGTGCGCGCCCTGGGCGCCGATGGCCAGGTTGAAACCCATTTTTGCGACCCCATTGGCCACGTGCAAGTCGCGGGCGATTACGTGGAAAGTTGGCAACCCCACCCCATGTCCGCCGCCGCCCTGGCCGAGGCGCGCCGGGTGGCCAAAGCGGTCACCGACAACCTGGGGGTGGGTTTGGACGGCCAACCCGCAGGCCTGGGGCTCTACGGTGTGGAGCTGTTTGTGAAGGGTGACCAGGTCTGGTTCAGCGAGGTCAGCCCCCGCCCGCACGACACAGGCATGGTCACCATGGCCACCCAATGGCAAAACGAGTTTGAACTGCACGCCCGTGCCATTCTGGGCTTGCCTGTTAACACCACCCTCAAAAGCCCAGGCGCCAGTGCCGTGATCTACGGCGGGGTGGACGCACAGGGTTTGGTGTTTGATGGGGTGGACGACGCGCTGCGCGTGCCCAACAGCGACGTCCGGCTGTTTGGCAAGCCCGAGTCCTTTGTGAAACGCCGCATGGGGGTGGCATTGGTGCACGACAGCGATGTGGAGGTGGCGCGCCGCCAGGCCAAGCTGGCGGCCTCCAAGGTGAAACCGCGGGTGCCCTGACCCGCGCGGCGCTTGGGGTGTGGCTGCCAAGTCACACTTCAGCGGGTCTTAAGGTAGCCAGGGAACACTGGCTACCAATAACCACTGGGCACACAAGTTGCCGGATGTTGGTTGTGTCTTCAACCCACAAAGGCCCTTATGTCGTTCCTGTCTCTGTTGCGCGCCACACTTTGTGGTGGCCTGATCGTTTGTTCTGCGGCGCACGCGGTGCCGGTGGTTTACGATTTTTCGGGGTCCACTGGCGCCTACGGCACTTACCAGTCTTACACCGGTCAAGCGGTGATCGATTTGGAGAACACGACATACACCACCCAGTACTTTCTGAGTACCGTGCAGCAAGGCTTCAGAACCACCTACCAAGGCGGTTTGTTGTCCCTCCAGCTCAAGCTGGCCGATGGCAACGTGGTGGGTGGCGGTGGTGGCAACATTTGGGTCAACAACATCCAGCAGGCCGAAAGTGGTGCGCAAGTGCCCCAAGGTTTGTCGGTACAAATGTGGGGGTCGGGCATGTACCTGGCGTTCACCCCTCCGGCCAACAACCCTTTCAGCTGGGACCCATTGGATGCGGAAATGAGTGGCAACTCTGAAAAGTTGCTGGAAAGCCAGTCCGAGGCCCAAGCGTTGGAACAACAGGCTGCTCACGCGGAGTGGCTCCGGTTACGGCCCCCTGGCACGGTTGATCCTTACCCGTTCCCGACAGGCACCTTGGATTTGACCTATGACCCACTCCTGACGGGTACCGCATTGCCTGCCAATTTGGAAACGGTCTTTGCGGGGTTGGTTAACTTGGGCACCAATGAGGGCTTGGTCAACCGGTTCGAGCGCGTGGATACATTTGCCCTGGGTGTGTTGGATCCAGAGCCCGTACCCCCCCTGGTGCCCACTGGCAACACCGTCCCAGAACCCAACACCCCAGCGCTGTTGGGCTTGGGCGTATTGGCTTGGTGGGGCGTTCGCCGTTACCGCCCACAAACCAAAGCCGGCTTGTCCTACTGAAACGCCACTTCGGCAAAGCTGCGCAGCTTGCGGCTGTGCAACTGGTCCACACCACCAGCGCGCAGCAGCTCCACGGCCCGGATGCCGATGCGCAGGTGTTGGTCCACCCGCTCCCGGTAAAAATGGTTGGCCATGCCCGGCAGCTTGATCTCGCCATGCAGGGGTTTGTCGCTCACGCAGAGCAAGGTGCCGTAGGGCACCCGGAAGCGGAAACCATTGGCTGCAATGGTGGCGCTTTCCATGTCCAGCGCCACCGCACGGCTTTGGCTGAACCGGCGCTGGGGGGTGTTGTCTGGCAACAGCTCCCAGTTGCGGTTGTCGGTGCTGGCCACCGTGCCGGTGCGCATGATGCGTTTTAACTCGTGGGGTGGCACACCGGTCACGCCAGCCACGGCCCGTTCCAGGGCCAGCTGGATCTCTGCAAGGGCCGGAATGGGCACCCACAGCGGCAGCTCTTCATCGAGCACGTGGTCTTCCCGCACGTAGGCGTGGGCCAGCACGTAGTCGCCCAGCTGTTGGCTGTTGCGCAGTCCTGCGCAGTGGCCGAGCATCAACCACGCGTGGGGACGCAGGACCGCGATGTGGTCGGTGATGGTTTTGGCGTTGCTGGGGCCCACCCCGATGTTGACCATGGTGATGCCACTGCGGTCTTCGCGCAGCAGGTGGTAGGCAGGCATTTGGGGTAGGCGGGGCGGGGTCTGGCCCCAACCGTCCACCGTTTCGCTCGGCAGTCCCACCCGGCGGGTGACCACATTGCCCGGCTCCACAAACGCCACGTAGGCGCTGTCGGGGCAGGCCATCTCGGCGTGCCCCAACCGGATGAACTCATCGATGTAAAACTGGTAGTTGGTGAACAGTACAAAGTTCTGGAACCACTCGGGTGACGTCCCACTGTAGTGGCGCAGGCGTTGCAGCGAGTAGTCCACCCGGGGGGCGGTGAACAGGGCCAAGGGCAGGGGCTCCCCGGGTGCTGGTTCAAACGTGCCGTTGGCGATCCCATCGTCCATGGCCGACAAATCGGGCAGGTCGAACACGTCACGCAAACGGGTTCGGTGGGCGGCACTGAGGTCGCCCTCCACGTGGTCGTGTTCGGCGAAAGCGAAATGCACGGGGATGGGGTGGTTGCTCACACCCACCTCGAGGGTCCCCCCGTGGTTCTCTAGCAGCAATTGGAACTGTTCGCGGTAGTAGTCGGCGTACAGGTCTGGTCGGGTCAAGGTGGTTTCGAACCGGCCTGGCCCAGCTACAAAACCGTAGCTCAAACGCCCCCCACCCGACCCTGTGGTGGCCACTGTTGAATGGGTGTTGAGGCGCACAAAGGGGTAACAAGCCCGCACCCGTTTGACCGCGGCCCGCTCCACCGGTGCGGGTGCTGCCACATAAGCCTGCATGGCCTTGCGCAAGTGGTCCACACTGCGCTGGTACAACAATGTGGCCTGGTCCAGTGCCTTTTGGGGTTCGGAAAACCGCTCGGGCGGGGTAAATTCGGGGCTGTCGTGCATGGTTGCCATTGTGCGCCGATTGCGTGACCGGTGGGTTGCAAACAGGAGGGGCCAGTGGATGTGGACGGTTGACAGCACCGCCTGGGCGCAAGGCGGCTCTTGGGGTTCTGCGGTCACCACCTTGGCCGTGGCCTTGGGCTGCGGTTTGTTGGTCGGCATTGAGCGGGAACGCCACCAGGCCGGTGGTGCGGTGCGCGCACTCGCTGGTGTGCGAACGTTTGCGCTGGTGTGTGTCATGGCCAGCGGGGCCACCCTGACAGGGCAAGCGGGCTTGGTCGTTGTGGGCGCGCTGCTGGTCGCGGCTTTGTGTGTGGTGTCCCACGCCCGCGACAAGACCTCCGATGTGGGCGTGACCACCGAAATCGCTTTGTTTTTGACCTACCTGATGGGGGTGTTGGCGGAGTCCAGCGCCACCCTGGCGGCGGCCATGGCGGTGGGGGGCACGGCCTTGTTGGCGGGCCGCGAACGCCTGCACCGGTTTGCCCACCACTGGTTGAGGCCCAACGAGGTCCGTGACGGTGTGACCTTGGGGGCGCTGGTGCTGATCGCCTTGCCCCTGGTCCCCAACCAGCCGCTGTGGGGTGAGGTTCTCAACCTGCACCGGGTGGTGCAACTGTTGGCCCTGTTGTTGGTGATCCAGTCCTTGGCCTACCTCAGTCGGCGCTTGTTGGACGCCCGCCATGCGGTGGTGTTGTCGTCCGTGGCGTCCGGGTTTGTGTCGTCCACCGCCACCATCGCCAGCATGGGCATGGCGGTCCGCGAGGGGCGCGGTGGGGCCCGTCTGATGGCGGGAGCGGGACTGTTGTCTTGCACGGCCACGTTGTTGCAGGCCCTGGTGGTGGCCTTGGCCATACAGCCCTCTTGGTTGGGGGTGTTGTGGGGCCCCGCAGTGGCTGGGACCTTTGTGGCGCTGCTGTGGGGTATCTGGCTGGTGCGTGGCGCCACGGCCCACCCCACCACAGCGGCACAGGGCTCCAACGCCGCGCCTGCCGAAGACCGCATGTTCAGCCTGCGCGCGGCGCTGCTGGTGGCGGGCTTGTTGACCGGTGTACAGGCGCTGGTTTATGGCCTGCGGCTTTGGTTGGGTGATGCTGGTCTCTTGGGGGGTACCATCCTGGCCGCGGTAGCGGATTTGCACGCGGCCATGTCTGCGGTGTTCGCCTTGGGACCCCCAGATGAGCCTGGAGCACCCAGTGCCGGTGTGTGGGCCCTGGTGCTGGCGGTTGGTGTGCACGGGGTCAGCAAAGCCACCACCGCCGGTCTGGCGGGTGGTGCACGTTATTTCTGGTGGTTGGCCCCTGGCCTGGCCTTGCACACGGCCGTGGCCGTTGTCGGGTTGTGGTTGCAGCGGTAACGATCCTGGGGCGCTCAGGACCGCACAGGCTCCCGCATGGTGACAAACTCTTCGGCGGCGGTAGGGTGCATGCCGATGGTGGCATCAAACACGGCCTTGGTGGCGCCCGCTTTGAGCGCGACCGCAAACCCTTGCACAATTTCACCGGCTTCAGCGCCCACCATGTGCAGGCCCAACACCCGGTCGGTGTCCCCGTCCACCACCAGCTTCATCAACGTTCTTTCGGCGCTGCCACTCAGGGTGTGTTTCAAGGCCTTGAACTCGGACCTGAACACCTGGATGTGGGTATGGCGCTCGCGCGCCTGTTCCTCGGTCAAGCCCACCGTGCCGATATTGGGGTGGGTGAACACGGCGGTGGGGATAAGGTCGTAAGCCATCTGCCGGGGTGCTTTTCCGGGCACGGGGCCGAACAGGTGGTCCACCAACTGCATGGCCTCACCCAGCGCCACCGGTGTGAGCTGCACCCGGTTGGTAACGTCCCCCACCGCGTAGACACTGGGGCAGGTGGTCTGAAAGTTGTGGTCCACCAAGACCGCCCCCACAGCGCTGGTGGCCACGCCCACCGCCTCCAGGTTCAGGCCTTGGGTGTTCGGTACCC
>JBEBBB010000353.1:0-8089 GCA_041158605.1 Pseudomonadota bacterium | reverse complement strand
ACGCTTTTGCGCGGCTGGACGTGGAGATGGCCCTCAAAATCATCAGCAACGACGAACGCATCGACGCCGAGTACGAGGGGTTCATGCGCAAGCTGATCACCTACATGATGGAAGACCCCCGCACCATCTCTGCCAGCTTGAACCTGCTGTTTTTGGCCAAGGCCATCGAGCGCATTGGTGACCACGCCAAAAACATCGCCGAAGCCACCATCTACGTGGTCAAAGGGGCTGACATCCGCCACACCTCCCCCGAGCAAAGGGAAACGGCCCTCAAATGAGAAAACTGCCACGTGTCCTGGTGGTCGAAGACGAACCGGCCATCGCCGAGTTGATCGCGGTCAACCTGCGCCACAACGGTTTTGCGCCCACGGTGGTGTTTGACAGCGCCGCCGCCCAGCGCGAAGTCGATGCCGTTTTGCCCGACGTGATCCTGCTGGACTGGATGTTGCCCGGTGAAAGCGGGGTGGTGTTGGCCAAACGCTGGCGCCAGCAAGAGCGCACCAAGGGGGTGCCCTTGATCATGCTCACGGCCCGCACCGAAGAAACCGACAAGGTACAAGGGCTGGATGCAGGGGCTGACGACTACATCACCAAACCGTTCTCCACCCAAGAGCTGTTGGCCCGCATCCGAGCGGTGCTGCGGCGGCGCGCGCCGGAGGTAGTGAACGACACCGTGCAGGTGGGGGCACTGGTTCTCGATGGCGCCACCTACCGCGTCACCCACCAAGGGCAGGAACTCAAAGTGGGCCCCACCGAGTTCAAGTTGTTGCACTTCTTGATGAAACACCCGGAACGGGTGCACACCCGTGGCAATTTGCTCGATCGCATCTGGGGCGACCATGTCTTCATCGAAGAACGCACAGTCGACGTGCACGTCAAACGCCTGCGCGAGTCCCTGGGGGAAGCTGGTACCATGGTTGAAACCGTCCGTGGTGCCGGGTACCGCCTCACCGCCCAACCCGCCACCATGCCACCCAAATCCACGTTAGAGCGCAACGCCACTGCATGATCCGTCGGCCCTTGGAGTTGTTGGCCACCACAGCCGTGGGTGGCCTTTTGGCTTGGCGCTTTTGGAGCGGGCAAGGTCCTGTTCTCGTAGGTGCTTTGTCGGGTGCCGCACTGTGGGTGGTTTGGGACAACATCCGCGCGGCACGCGTGCTGCATTGGTTGGCCAGTGGTCAAATCGCCAAATCACCCGATGTGGCCAGCGTGTGGGGCGAGGTGGTGGAACGCACCCGCCGCGGGCTGCGGGCCCTCGACCGCAAAGCCAAAAAAAGCGAAGCCCGGCTCGAGGAGTTTTTGGCGGCCATCCAAGCCTCGCCCAACGGTGTGGTCTTGCTGGACAAAGGGGGCGCCATTGAGTGGTGCAACCTGACCGCTGCCGAACACCTGGGGTTCGACCCCAAACGCGACCTGCGGCAGTACATCCGCAACATGGTGCGCGACCCTGTGTTCACCGACTACCTGAAAAGCGGGGACTTTGCCCAAGCGATAGAGATCGATGGGCGTTTTGCCACACCCGCTCGCCCACACAAAATCTCGATCCAAATCCACCCCTACCGGAAAAACCGCAAGCTGTTGTTGACCCGCGACGTCACCGCCCTGCTGTTGGCCGAGGCCATGCGGCGGGACTTTGTGGCCAACGTGTCCCACGAAATCCGCACCCCCCTGACGGTGCTCAGCGGTTTTGTCGAGACCATGATCAACCTGCCCTTGGCCGAGGAAGAACGGATCCGGTACCTGGCCCTCATGAGCCAGCAAGCCGACCGCATGCAGACCTTGGTCAGCGACTTGCTCACCCTGTCCCGTCTCGAGGGCAGCCCGGTGCCTGGGGCTTCGGAATGGGTCTCGTGCAACGCTTTGTTGGAGCAGGTGGTCAGCGAAGGGCAGGGCCTGTCTGCCGCCTTGCCCGATGCCCCCCACCACATCCAGGCCCTGCCAGGACCAGACGCGCAGGTCGCGGGTGCCCGCAGCGAGCTGCACAGTGCGATGTCCAACCTGGTCAGCAACGCCGTCCGGTACACCCCCGGTGGCGGACAGATCAGGGCCGGATGGGACACCACCCCAGAGGGCGGTTTGTCGTTTTTTGTGACCGATTCCGGCCCTGGGATCGAGGCTGAGCACCTGCCCAGGCTCACCGAGCGTTTTTACCGGGTGGACCGCAGCCGTTCCCGCGAAACCGGGGGCACGGGTTTGGGTTTGGCCATCGTCAAACACGTGGCACAACGCCACGGAGGCCACATCGAGGTGGAAAGCACCCCAGGGCAGGGGTCCACGTTCCGCATCACGCTACCGCCCAGCCGCGTTTTGTTAGAAGACGCCGACGTGGCCTGAGTGGGTTTCAGCGGCCGAACACCATCAGGCTGTCACGGTTTTCCCGCAAACGGGGCACCGATGCGAGCAGCTTCCACTCGGTCAAGTTGACCACCGCTCCCAGGGTGGCGTAGGCCGATGGCTCCACCACCAACAGTGCGCACCCGGATGCCCCTGGTGCCCCTGGTGTCCGGGCCAAACGCAGCCCGCCATGCAACTGCAGCGCCGCTACCTGGCCCTGGTTCAAACCATGGATCCAAGCACACCCACCCGCTGGGGCCTGTGCCGCGATCCGCCGGGCCAAACGCTCGTCGCTCAGACCCAGCTCCAACAGTGGCAGCCACAAGGTCATCAGCAAGAGCCAACACACCGTGCTGCCCGTGGCCGACAACACCAGGCTTTTCCACAGGGCAGGGCGGTGCCGGCCCACCCGCCACACCAACACCCCCACCCACGCTGCAGTAGCCAAGGCGGCAGGCACCAACAGGCCCGTTTGCCAGGGGATGATGTCCAGCCCGGGTGCCAGACGTGCCACCGTGGCCGCTGCTTTGGCAGGAGCCCCTGTGTGCATGGCCGCCCCATAGACCCAGATCACCACCACACAGGCGCTGAAAAACAACAGGGCAAACCAATCGATAAACGCTGTGAGGCTGCGGCGCATGGTTGGCAAGGCAAATGCTGCCAAACCGGCCAAAGCCGGCAGCACCACCAGCAAGGCCCTGTCGCTGGCGGGTACCAACCAAGCCGATACCAAACCGGCCAGCACCAGCCACAGCGGCACCACCACATGCGGGTTCCACCACCGGTGGCGCCAACGCCACAAGGTCCACAACGCCAGTGGCCAAGCCGGCCAGTTGAACCACAACAACAGCTGGGTATAACGCCCCCAGCGCCCGCCGTCCAGTTGCAGGCTGCGCAGCCATAGGGCCTCATCGGTGGTGTGGCCCAACACCACAAAGGCCACCAAGCCAGCAGCCACGCTGCCAGCCAGGCACCACCAGCCATGGGCCAGGGTCGACCTGGCCTCTCGGTGCAACAGCGCCCAGCAGCCCAACCAGCCCCCACCCAACACCAAAGCCAACCAGGGTGCACCACTGGTGGCCAGGCACAAACTACCAGCCCACCAAGCGGCCACTGTGCGCCAGTGGGCGTGGGGTCCCCCACTGCTCAGGCGCGCAGCCGCCAGCCACAACAAAGCCGCACCAAACAGCTGCGCGACTGCGGGTGTGGCCTGGTGCGACAGCTGGGCCAAACCCAGGCAGGCCATCAAAGCCAACACCGCCGCATCGGCCAACGCCCGGGCGTAATCGGTGGGGCGCGCTTCGCCTCCAAAGGCAAACCCCACCGGTTGTGCCTGTGGGGTACGGGCCAGGTGGTAGGTGGCGTACCAGGTGCACAACAGGGTGCCCAGCAACATCAATCCCGCTGGCAGGCGACTGGCCAAATCGGGCTCCAAACCAGGGAAAAGCAGCATGGCCCCAGCACCCAACCAATACGGCAACCAGGCTTGGACCTCGGCCGCTTGCCCCAAAACCTGGGGGTGCAGCCAGTCACCCGAGACATGCACCATGTCCCACATCACCCCAAAAGAGGCCAGATCGGCGTTGCGCCACGGGGACCTGCCCAACAAACCGGGCAGCACGTAGGCCAAGGCCAGCAGCAGCAGCACCACCCGGGGCAATGCCCGGGCATTGGCTTGCGCAACGATGGCGGGGGTGGCTTGGTTCACGTGGGCAGCGTCAGCATGGGGGGCAAAAAAAAGCAGCCGTTAAAACGGCTGCTCCGGGTTTGTAACGGTGGAGAGCCCACCGTCCACAGGTGTTACTTGGCGGCAGCGGCGCCACGGGCGTAGCGGTTGCGGAATTTCTCGACGCGACCACCCATGTTGTCCACGCTCTTCTGGGTGCCGGTGTAGAAGGGGTGCGATTCGCTGGAGGTGTCCAGTTTGAACAGGGGCAGCTCGCGGCCGTCTTCCAACTTGATGGTTTCTTTGGTGTTGGCGCAAGAACGGGTCACGAACTTGAAGCCGTTGGACAGGTCCACGAAACACACGTCGCGGTAGTTGGGGTGGATGCCTTCTTTCATATCGATTCCTTGGTTTCAACGGCGGCAGCCCCACCGGCCCATCCGGTGCACTTTCCGCCAAAACAGCGCATTATAACTTTTTTGGGTTTGTTCACCCGCCGCGGCGCATCATGTCGAAGAACTCGGAGTTGTTCTTGGTGGCCTTCATGCTCTTGAGCACCATCTCCATGGCCTCGATTTCGTCCATGTTGTACATGAACTGGCGCAAGATGCGGGTTTTTTGCAGGATCTCGGGTTGCAGCAACAGCTCTTCGCGGCGGGTGCCGCTGCGGTTGAGTTGGATGGAGGGGAACACCCGCTTTTCGTACAAGCGGCGGTCCAGGTGGATTTCGCTGTTGCCGGTGCCCTTGAACTCTTCAAAGATCACCTCATCCATGCGGCTGCCGGTGTCGATCAGCGCGGTGGCGATGATGGTCAGGCTGCCACCTTCTTCCACGTTGCGGGCGGCGCCAAAAAAGCGCTTGGGGCGTTGCAGGGCGTTGGCGTCCACACCACCGGTCAGCACCTTGCCCGAGCTGGGCAACACGTTGTTGTAGGCGCGGGCCAGGCGGGTGATCGAGTCCAGCAGAATCACCACGTCTTTTTTCAGCTCGACCAGGCGCTTGGCGCGTTCGATCACCATCTCGGCCACGTGCACGTGGCGGGCTGCGGGTTCGTCGAAGGTGGAGGCGATCACGTCACCGCGCACGGTGCGTTGCATCTCGGTCACCTCTTCGGGGCGCTCGTCCACCAGCAACACCATCAGCTCCACCTCGGGGTGGTTGGACGTGATGGCGTGGGCGATGTGCTGCATCATCACGGTTTTGCCGCTTTTGGGCTGGGCCACGATCAGGGCGCGCTGGCCTTTGCCGATGGGCGAGATGATGTCAATGATCCGGCCGGTGATGTTCTCATCACCCTTGATGTCGCGCTCCAGCTTCATCTGCTCTTTGGGGAACAGCGGCGTGAGGTTCTCGAACATGATCTTGTGCTTGTTCTGCTCTGGGGGCAGGCCGTTGATCTTGTCGAGCTTGTTCAGCGCGAAATAGCGCTCGCCGTCTTTGGGGATGCGGACCTCGCCCTCGATCATGTCGCCGGTGTGCAGGTTGAAGCGGCGGATCTGGCTGGGCGAGATGTAAATGTCGTCGGTGCTGGCCGTGAAGCTGGTGTCCATGGCCCGCAAAAACCCAAAACCATCGGGCAACACCTCCAGCACCCCATCGGCAAACACCTGTTCACCGGCCTTGGCCCGTTTTTTGATGATCGCAAACATCAGCTCCTGCTTGCGCATGCGCCCGGTGTTTTCGATTTCCAGGGCGTCGGCTTGCTTGAGCACTTCAGACACGTGCAGTGCCTTGAGTTCGTTCAGGTGCATGGGGTGTGCTCCGTGGAGGAGTCAGTCTGAGGGAACTTGGGGGGAGGGTGCCTGCGCGGCTGGGTTGGCGCTCAGGCGGTTTAAGCGGGTTACAAGCGGGCGCTGTGTGGCCCTTGTGACCGGATTATGACAGGAAAACCGACCAGGCCTTGCACCCGATCGGTCTGTGGCCGGTCAAGCGATTTGTTGGTCGATAAAAGCGGTCAACTGGGCTTTGCTCAGGGCGCCCACTTTGGTCGCGGCTAGCTGGCCGTCTTTGAACAGCATCAGGGTGGGAATGCCGCGGATGCCGTACTGGGCGGGCACGTTGCGGTTTTCGTCCACGTTCATCTTGGCCACTTGGACTTTGCCGTTGTAGGTGGTGGCCACCTCTTCCAAGATGGGAGCGATCATGCGGCAAGGGCCACACCACTCGGCCCAAAAATCGACCAGCACGGGTGCACCGGCTTTCACGACGTCGGCGTCAAAGGTTGCGTCGGTCACGTGTTTGATCAGCTCGTTGGCCATGGATGCGCCTTAAAAAAACTTGTAGACAGCCTTTATTCTATGCGAACCTGTGCAAAGGCTGCTTGAGCCTGGACTGCTTGGGTATCGGTTCGACCTGTGTCTGGCGTGAGGCCTCACAAGTGGACTTGCTATGACGGCGAACAAAGTTTGTACTTTGTTTAAACAAGGGGGTCCCTATGGCTCAAGCCATTTTGTCTGTCAAACATTGGGGTAACAACTTGGGGGTGCGTTTGCCCCAAGCGGTGGCCCGTGAAGCGCAATTGCACGCCGATCAACAGGTGCGTGTCTCGGTCGAGGGGGGGCGGGTGGTGATTGAACCCTTGCTGGCAGCAGGTGTATTGTCTTTGGAAGACCGGCTCAATCGCTTTGATCCCGAACGCCATGGTGGCGAAGTGATGGCCGCAGCCCCTATTGGTAGCGAGAAGCGGTGACCCGCCGGGTAACCTCTGTTTGGGTGCCGGAGCGGCAGGGTGTCATCTGGATAGATTGCAATCCGCAGGCTGGGAAAGAAATGCGGGATGTCCACCCGTTTTTGGTCTTGTCCCCGCGAAGCTTCAACGAGAGAACATCGCTGGTGATTGGTCTACCCATGACCATCGCTGCGTACAGCGACGACAACCCATTTGCGGTGGTTGCCGGCGTGGCTGGCGGCGCGAAGGCGGGACAGACCAGTTATGTGCTGTGCCACCAGCCCAGGTCATTTGATTGGCGCGCCCGAGAAGCCAGCCCACACCCCATGAAACAACTGGGCAGCGCTGCATTTGCGGAGGTGTGCGGGGTGTTGAACCAGATCGTGGGTTTGGCGTGAGGCCAATGGGTGTCTGTTCAACTTAAAAAGAAGGTGACGAGCCTTGACCCCAGCACTGGTTCCACAGTTAGGGCTGCTTGGTTCCCCACCTGACCCGGTTGGCCGCTTCCCCATGTGGGAAGGCCCGTCACCGCGCATTGTAAGGCACCGCTAGAATCCCCGCATGTCTTACGTTGTTCTGGCCCGCAAGTACCGCCCCAAGCAATTCGCCGAAATGGTGGGGCAGGGCCACGTGGTTCAAGCCCTGGGCAACGCCCTGACCACCCAACGCCTGCACCACGCCTACCTGTTCACGGGCACCCGGGGTGTGGGCAAAACCACGGTGTCGCGGTTGTTGGCCAAGTCGCTCAACTGCACCGGGCCCGACGGGCAAGGCGGCATCACCGCCGAACCTTGTGGGGTGTGCCAGGCCTGCGCCGACATCGACGCCGGGCGGTTTGTCGACTACACCGAGCTGGACGCCGCGTCCAACCGGGGTGTGGAAGAGGTGCAGTCTTTGTTGGAACAGGCGGTGTACAAGCCCGTGCAAGGCCGCTTCAAGGTCTTCATGATCGACGAGGTGCACATGCTCACCGGGCACGCGTTCAACGCGATGCTCAAAACCCTTGAAGAGCCGCCCGAGTACCTGAAATTTGTGTTGGCCACCACCGACCCGCAGAAGGTCCCGGTGACCGTGCTGAGCCGGTGTTTGCAATTCAACCTCCGGCCCATGGCCCCAGACACCGTCGCCGAACACCTGGCCCGGGTGTTGACCACCGAAGCCGTGCCGTTCGAGGAACCCGCTTTGCGCCTTTTGGCCCGCGCGGCGCGGGGCTCTATGCGCGACGGCCTGAGCCTGACCGACCAAGCCATCGCCTTTGGGGGTGGCCGCCTGCAAGAGGGCACCGTGCGCCAGATGCTGGGTGCGGTGGACCGCAGCCATGTCTGGACCCTGTTGGACGCCTTGGCTGCTGGCGATGGCCGCCGTGTGGTCGAGACGGTGGAGGCCCTGCGGGTCAACGGTTTCAGCGCCGGGGCTGTGC
>JBEBBB010000352.1:0-2981 GCA_041158605.1 Pseudomonadota bacterium | reverse complement strand
CACCGACGTGCGTGCCGTGGATTTGCGCCATTCCATCGAAAGCCGTTTGGGTGCGGCCAACAAAACGCCCACCGAAAAGGTGTTGCGCAACATCGGCCCCAGCATTGCGTACAAGCTGCGCGATGCGGCTGGTCAGGCCACCGAATTCAACAACTACATGCTGCCGGTCGATGTGGATGGCACCCGAATGTTTTTGCTGGGCATGCGCGAAAGCACGGGCACGCCCTTCCGGTATTTGCGCATTCCCGCCGACGATGCCGACAGCTTGGACGGCTGGATGCGACTCAGGACGGCCTTGAAAACCCCCGCCATGCGCGACAAAGCGGTGCAGCGCTACGCCGAGCAGGCGGTGGAGCCGGGCAAGCCCGAGCTGGTGCAGGCCTTGTCGGCATCGGCTTCACGTGCGCTCAACCTGTTTGCCGGGGCCGATGCCGCGTTGCAAGACATGGGGGCGAACGCACCCAAAGGGGGGCTGCAAGCCGTGTCGGCCTTCATGGAGGCCAACGTGCCCGAGGCCGAACGCGAGCGGGCCAGCGAAGTGTTGGTGCGCATCTTGAACGGGGTGTTGTTCGAGCTGAACCAATTGGCCCGCGAAAAGGCGGGACTGAAACCCTTGCCCCGCGACGACACGGCGCGCAACTTCATGACCCAATCGGTGCTCAGCCTGAGCGATTCGTTTTTTTACACCGCCCCGCTGACCCTGATGCTGGACGACTTCAAGCAGGTGCAGGCCAGCGTGTTTCAGGTGTCGCGTGCGCCCGGCAAAACCATTGTGTATTTGGGGTGTTTCTTCCTGATCGTCGGTGTTTTTGCCATGCTGTACGTGCGCGAGCGTCGCTTGTGGGTGTGGCTGGCTCCCACTGCCACCGCCGGTTCGCAGGCCACCATGGCCTTGTCCTCCAACCGCAAAACCATGGAGGCAGACCAAGAGTTTGAAACGCTCAAGTCCCGCCTTCTCCAGTTGTCTCCAACCCAGGTCCCGTGATGAACACACAAACCTTGAATGTGCCCAAGTCGGCTGGCGGCGGCCAGACGATTTCGCTCAACGAAAGCTATTTCAGCCGCCGCAACGCCACCGATTGGGTGTTTGCGGTGGTGTTGGCGCTGGCCGGCGCGTTCGTGTTTTTCCGCTACGAAGCGGCCATGGACGTGTATGAAAAGTCCATTTTGGTGGGCGCCGTGCCCTCGCTCATTTGGGTGGGTTGGCTTTGGCGGCCTTTGCGGGCGTTGATGGCGGGTGTGGCGGCGTTGTCGTTGTTGGCCATTTGGCTGTACCAGGTCAATGGCCAGGCCGATTTGGCCCGGGCCGACACCGCCTTTTTGTTGAAGTATTTCTTGTCCAGCCAATCGGCCATTTTGTGGATGAGCGTGCTGTTTTTCATGAGCACCGCGTTTTACTGGTCGGGCGTGTTTTTGCGCGGTCACTCGGCGGCCATGGAGCTGTTGGGTTCGCGGGTCGCCTGGGCCGGTGTGGTGCTGGCGCTGGTCGGCACCATGGTGCGTTGGTACGAAGGCCACCAGATGGGGCCTGACATTGGCCACATCCCAGTCAGCAACCTGTACGAGGTGTTCGTGCTGTTTTGCTGGTTGACCGCCACGTTTTACCTGTACTACGAAGAGCATTACAAAACGCGTTCGTTGGGCGCCTTTGTGATGCTGGTGGTCAGTGCGGCCGTGGGCTTTTTGCTGTGGTACACGGTGGTGCGCGAGGCCCACCAGATCCAGCCGCTGATCCCTGCGTTGCAAAGCTGGTGGATGAAGATTCACGTCCCCGCCAACTTTGTGGGTTACGGCACCTTTGCCATCGCGGCCATGGTGGCGTTTGCCTACCTCATCAAGCAGTCGGCCAGCGAAACGCGCTGGTACAAGCTGGCCCCCCTGTGGGCATTGGGTGTGGTGCTGTGTTTTGAGCCCCTGGTGTTCCGCCAGGGCAAGGTGGAAGGTGGCAGCAGCTATTGGTTTGTGTACTTTGGCATTTCGGCCCTGATCGTGGCGGGCATTCTGGGTGTGCGCACCCGCTTGGCCGAGCGCCTGCCCAGCTTTGAGGTGCTGGACGACGTGATGTACAAGGCGATTGCCATCGGCTTTGCGTTTTTCACCATCGCCACCGTGCTGGGTGCCCTGTGGGCGGCCGAAGCCTGGGGCGGCTACTGGAGTTGGGACCCGAAGGAAACCTGGGCCCTGATCGTGTGGCTGAACTACGCGGCCTGGTTGCACATGCGTTTGATGAAGGGTTTGCGCGGTGCCGTGTCCGCCTGGTGGGCGCTGGTGGGTTTGGTCATCACCACGTTTGCCTTTTTGGGGGTGAACATGTTTTTGTCGGGCCTGCACAGCTACGGCGCGTTGTGACGTCTCACACAGGGGCGTAAGCCCCCATCAAAAAAACATTGGCCTGATCGGTTCACACTGGAACCCATCAGGCCTATTTGTTGACCAACGCGTTCACAAGCCCAACAAACCCGGTACACCCCATGCCCTCACACCCCCAGCGCCACGGTTTCAACCACCCCATTGCCAGTGACATCACGCCGCAAAGCGCGTACCTCAACCGCCGCGCCTTGATTCAGGGCATGGCCACGGGGGTGGCCGGTGCGTCGTTGGCCCTGTGGGCGGCGCGCGATGCCCGCGCTGCGGTGGCTGCGCCGGGCAAGCTGGCGGCGCTGCCCAGCCAGTCGTCGGCCGTGCCGGGTGCCATGACGATGGAAAAGCCCACGCCGTATGGCGACGCCAGCACCTACAACAACTTCTACGAATTCGGTACCGACAAGGCCGACCCGGCCCGCACGGCCGGATCGCTCAAGCCCCGCCCCTGGACGGTGATGGTCGATGGCGAGGTGAAGCAGCCGCGCCGCTTCGACCTGGACGAACTGCTCAAGCTGGCGCCGATGGAGGAGCGCATCTACCGGCTGCGCTGCGTCGAGGGCTGGTCGATGGTCATCCCCTGGGTGGGCTGGTCGCTGGCCGAGTTGCTGAAGAAGGTC
>JBEBBB010000351.1:0-4067 GCA_041158605.1 Pseudomonadota bacterium | reverse complement strand
GGTTTGCTTTTGGCCAGGTCCACAAAACCCCGCAGGTCATTGGCCTTGACCGATGCGTTCACCACCAGCACCACGTCGGTTTGCCCCACCAAGGCCACGGTTTGGAAGTCTTTCAGCAGGTCGTACGGCAGCTTGCGGTACACCGCGACGTTGGTGGCGATGGTGCTGGGCGAAAACAACAAGGTGTAACCGTCGGGTTTGGCCCGGGCCACCCACTCCACACCGATGTTGCCCCCGGCCCCCAGCTTGTTCTCGACTACCACGGGTTGGCCCAAAACCTCAGAGACCTTCTGGCCCACGGTGCGGGCCAGTACATCGGTGCCGCCACCGGCGGCCACAGGCACCACCAGTTGGATGGGCTGTTTGGGGTAGGCCTGCGCCCATGCATGGCCCCAGGTGGCCAGCAACAGCAGGCCAGCAGCGGCCCAAGGTTTGGTCAAGCGCATGGGGGTCTCCTGAAGTCGGTGGGTGATCCGTTTTAAGATGATGGTAACAAGAACACCCACCCTTTGCCGAGGAGCACCCATGCCAGTGAACGCCAACCCCCACCTGGTGGACGACCTGGTCGTGGCCAACCACATTTTGGTCAACGAGGGGGTACTGGACGGGTTTGGGCACATCAGTGTGCGGCACGACCAAGACCCCAACCGCTTCTTGATCGCGCGCAGCATGGCGCCGGGCCTGGTCACCGCGGGCGACATCGTGGTGTGCGACCTCGACGGTGTGGTACACGACACCCGTGGTCGCAAGACCTACGTGGAACGCTTCATCCACAGCGAGATTTACCGCGCCCGACCAGACGTGGTGGCGGTGATCCACAGCCACTCGCCCGCCATCATCCCTTTTGGGGTGACCGGGGCCCGGTTGCGCCCCATTTGCCACATGAGCGGCTTTTTGGGTGCGCAGGTGCCGGTGTTTGAAATCCGCCACGCGGCGGGCGACGGTACCGACATGTTGATCCGGAACCAAACCCTGGGCCAAGCACTGGCAGCGGAACTGGGCGGGTCTGCGGTGGCGCTGATGCGGGGCCACGGCAACGTGGTGGTGGGGTCTTCCATACAACAGGTGGTGTTCCGGGCCATTTACACCGAGGGCAACGCCCGCTTGCAGAGCGAGGCCATGCGCATGGGGGAAATCAATTTCCTGACCCCACAAGAGGCCCAGGCGGCCTCGGACATGAACGACGAGCACCTGGACCGCCCCTGGCAGGTTTGGAAACAACGGGCGCAACGCCAAGGGATCTGAGAGGCAACGGGCTGGCGCCTGCGGGGGGCTGGGCCTAAAATCCGCCCCTCACCATGCTGACATTCGACCTGCACAAAACCGAGGGCCACGCCCGCCGTGGCACCCTGACCCTGAACCACGGTGTGGTCCAGACACCCATCTTCATGCCCGTGGGCACCTATGGCACCGTGAAAGGGGTGATGCCGCGCAGCCTGCACGACATGGGGGCCCAGATCATCCTCGGCAACACCTTCCACCTGTGGATGCGCCCTGGCCTGGACACCATGGCGGCGTTTGGGGGCTTGCACGGGTTTGAAAAATGGGACAAACCCATCCTCACCGACTCGGGTGGTTTCCAGGTCTGGAGCCTGGGCGCGATGCGCAAAATCACCGAAGAGGGTGTGCATTTCGCCAGCCCGGTGAACGGGGACAAGCTGTTCATGTCGCCCGAAGTGAGCATGCAAATCCAGACCACGTTGAACAGCGACATCGTGATGCAGCTGGACGAGTGCACACCCTACTGGCAAGGAGAAAAAGGCACCGGCCACATCACCACCGAAGCCGAGGCGCTCAAGAGCATGGAGATGAGTCTGCGCTGGGCCCGCCGCTCGCAAGACGAGTTCGCGCGGTTGAACAACCCCAACGCGCTGTTTGGCATTGTGCAAGGGGGCATGTTTGAACACCTGCGCCAAGCCTCGCTGGACGCGTTGGTGGCGATGGACTTTCCCGGTTATGCGATTGGCGGGGTCAGTGTGGGGGAACCCAAGGAACTGATGCTGCAGATCATGGCCCACACGCCCCACCGCCTACCCGCCCACAAACCCCGCTACCTGATGGGTGTGGGCACCCCGGAAGACCTGGTGGCCGGGGTGGATTGTGGGGTGGACATGTTTGACTGCGTGATGCCCACCCGCAACGCCCGCAACGGCACCATCTTCACCCGCTACGGCGACCTGAAGGTGCGCAACGCCCGTCACAAAAAGGACCCCCAGCCCCTGGACACCACCTGCACCTGCTACGCCTGCGCGGGCAGCAGCGGTGTGCCCTGGGACGCGGGTGGCCGCGAGGGCTTCAGCCGGGCCTACCTGCACCACTTGGAGCGGTGCGGGGAGATGCTGGGCCCCATGCTGACCACCATCCACAACCTGCACTACTACCTGAACCTCATGCAAGAGGTGCGCGACGCCTTGGACGTGGGGACGTTTGCCGCGTTCAAAACCCGGTTTGCAACGGAGCGGTCGCGGGGGGTGTAAAAACGGTCAACACCCCGGTGTAACCGTGCAGGCGGTCGTGGGCGATTTCGCCACCGGCAAAAAAGCCCACCAAAGGCACATCCCCCAGGGCGTGGCGCACCACCTGCAGCTCGGCGCTGGGCCCGCCGAAGTGGGGGCCGCCGCGCCCACTGCAACTCACGTAGACGGCGCCCAACATGGGCACCTGGCGGGTCTCCACCTCTTCCCGCACCTCGGCACACAAACGCACCAGATCGGCTCTGGCGGCCTGCACGTGGCGTTCGCCAAAAGACAACCGGGCCCCCACGGGCACCTGTTCGGCAACGGCCACCCCCTGGCGACCGGGGTCCAAACCAACCAGGTGGCGCACCAAGACATCGGCGCCATAAGCCCCGGGCACCTGCACAAAACCGCCTTGGTTGTGACCCGCCACCTGCTGCAGGGTCACCCCCGCCAATGTGCCGCGCAACCGCCGCACAGCCTCTTGCGGGTGCGCCAGGGTCACGCCCAAGTCACCCAGCAAGACCTCCAGCGCCGGTTCGCCGTCCAGTGCCAAAACCACGTTGTCCTGGGCTGCGGTGACCTCGCGGGAGCGCCCCAACGGCCTCACGCCTTGGGTGACACGTGACACCAAGGCCACATCGGGTGACCAGGCCACGCCACTGAGCCCCCCTTCAAACACACCCGCCGCACCACGCCCCCCCTGCCCGGCCATGCTGCCCTGTGAGGCACGTGCGAACTGGGGGGCCAGGCCGCGGGAAGCGGCCAAGCCACCAAACAAGTAGGCTCCGGCCGTGCGCTGGGCCATTTCAGACACCAGTTCGGCCAACTCGGGCGTGCGGCCATCCGCGTGCACCAACGCGGTCTGGGGCACAAACCCGTCCGTACCGCGGGCTGCACCCAGTGGCGAGACACCGTTAAAAACCCGGTACTGGTGGGCGGGCCAATCGCACAACATGACCACCATCGCGGGCTCGTCAAAATACTCCACCCCAGAGGCGCACACCCCCACCCCCACGGTACCCACCCAGTCTGTGATTTCGGGCAAGGCCGCACCGAGGTGGTCCAAGATGGCCTGGGCATGGGACGCGTAGTGGTCGGTGGTGTAAAGCAATGCCAGGCCTGGGTCAACCAAGCGCCCCGGGGTGTCCAGGGCAGCCCGCAACTGAGCCAACACCAGCGCAGCCGCCATGGGCCACTGGGGGTGGGTGGCGTGGGCGGTGACGAACGGGTTCACAGCCGGTCAGGCGCTGCCACGCCCTGTGCTTTTGCGAGGGGCAGCTGGGCGTTTGGCAACCTTGGTGGCCGCCTTGGTGGTGGGTTTGGACCCTTGGGTTTTGCCCCGGGCGGGGGCGGCCGGTTGTACCGTCGCGGAGCTCGCTTCCGCTGCCGCCTGTGTGACCTGGGCGGCATGGGTGGCCATGTCCTTGATCGCATGGTCCGCAATCGTTTGGAACTGTTGGGTCAAAGCGTTCCACCACTGCATGGGGTCCACCGCCGCAGCTCCTGAGGGCGCGTCTTCGGGCGCGGCGCTTGGTGTCGGTGCGGGTGCCGGTGCAGCAGCAGGCGCTGGAGGGGGGGTGGACGGGGTTTTGACCTTCAGGGCCTCGG
>JBEBBB010000350.1:0-6968 GCA_041158605.1 Pseudomonadota bacterium | reverse complement strand
TGCCCGCCACGGCGGCCACATACCGGGCGGTTTTGGTGGCCACGGCGCTCAGGGTTTGCAAAAAATTCAGGCAACAACGCTCGGCCGTCAACAACTCACGGGCCCAGCCCTCGATCTGCACCACCGTCTGACCGGGCTCACAACGCTGGCCTTCGTCCACCAGCCAACGGACTTGGGCGGTGGGTGCCACCCTGCGCAAAACCTCGTCGACCCAAGGGCGGCCACAAATCACGGCCGACTCGCGGCACAGAATGGTGGCAATGGCCCGGGCGGTGGCTGGTACCAGCGCCGCGGTCAGGTCACCAGGGCCCACGTCCTCGTCCAAGGCGCGCTGTACATCTATGCCTACCTGTTTCGAAATATCCATGGTGGTGCGGGGCTGTCAAATATCTGGGGTGAAGTGCGGTATGTTAGCGGGCATTGCCCACACCCCCATGGCCAACCCACTCGATCCCCAACAACTCTTGCGCCTGGTCACGGTGCAGATGCCCTATGGGAAGTACAAAGGCCGAGTGATCGCCGACCTGCCCGGGCACTATCTGAACTGGTTCGCCCGCGAGGGTTTTCCGCCTGGTGATGTGGGGCGCTTGTTGGCCTTGATGCAGACCATAGACCACAACGGCTTAAAAGGCTTGCTGCAACCCCTGCGGGCGCACCAACCGGCCTACGACAGCCAACATAAAACCAAAAACAATTAAAGGCCTTGCATTTATTCAAATCGGAAATATAATCACGTTGTTACGGTTACCTTTTAACACCCCCTTTAAGCGCCACCGCCAACCGCCTGTTCACCGCCGGCGCCTTATTCGATACCCATCGATAGCTTGTTTTGCCGGGCCGCAGAACAACACACTTTTGACTGGCCCTGTGCAAGTGCTCTCACCAGAAGGGCTTGCCATCTTGAATGACTCCTTTTGTAAACCGGCACCTGTCCTTCCAAGCGACAACGGTGCCCCTGGGCAGGTTCGTCCTGTCCCCCATGTCCCACCCCACCGGCACAGGCACCTACCGTGCTTCGGTCACCGTTTCCAGCGGCAGGGGGATCGCCTCACACCACCGGGTGTACCGTTTCCCTAGGCAACACGCCTCACGGGAAGCCGCCCACTTGGTGGCCCTCACACAAGGCTGGCTGCACACCAGTGACAGCGGCTTTGTCACGCGCTGAACCGGTCCGGTTCTGCGCGTTTTCTCTGGCGCCACCATGGTGAACGCCAACACTTGTGCCCCATCACCGTGGGCACGCACTCTCTGAAAGGCTCTGACATGAGCAGCAAAATATACGTGGGCAACCTGCCCTACACCATCGACGACCAAGCCTTACGCCACAACTTTGCCGAGTACGGCAATGTGGCCTCCGCGAAAGTGATGATGGACCGCGACACCGGCCGCTCCAAAGGTTTTGCCTTTGTGGAAATGGGCAGCGCCGAAGAAGCTGAAGCCGCCATCCAAGGTTTGAACGGCATGGCCGTGGGTGGCCGATCGATCGTGGTGAACATCTCCCGTCCCAAAGAACCCTCCGCAGGTGGGTACGGTGGTGGCTTTCGCGAGCAACGCAGCCGCTACTGATGAAAAAAGGCCCTCAAGGGCCTTTTTTCATGTTGAAGAAACACCTGGTGGAGCGCGTTTAACCAATCACTCGATCACCACCTTGGCCGCTTTGACCAGGTTCGCAAACTTCGCGGTTTCGGTGGCAATTTGCTCGGCCATTTGTGCACTGCTGTTGCCCACAGGTTCGGCACCGATATCGGCCATGCGGGCCCGGAACTCGGGTGACTGGATGATTTTGACCACCTCGGCGTTCAACCGGGCCACCACGTCCTTGGGCGTGGCCGCTGGGGCCAACACACCAAACCAAGTCCCCAAGTTGAAGCCTTTGAGACCGGCCTCGTCCAGGGTGGGCACATCGGGCAAGGCCCCCGACCGCTTGGACGTGGTCACCGCCAGGGCACGCAGTTTGCCAGCCTTGATGTGTGGCAACACCGGGGTAATGGTGTCAAAACTCATCTGGATCTGCCCCCCCAACAAATCGGTAGCCATGGGGCCACTGCCTTTGTAGGGCACGTGCACGGTATCGGTGCCTGTCAGGTTCTCGAACTGGGTGCCGATCAGGTGCTGGGCGGTGCCATTGCCGTTGGATCCGTAGGCGAATTTGCCGGGGTTCGCTTTGATAAGTGCCACCAGCTCCGACACGGTCTTGGCCGGCGTGCTGCTGTTGACCACCAACACGTTGGGCACCAGGGCCACGGTGCTGATGGGGGCCAAGTCTTTGGCAAAGTCGTAAGGCAGCTTTTTGTAAACGCTCGATGCGATGGTGTGGTGCACGGCCCCCATCAACAAGGTGTGACCATCGGGCTTGGCCTTGGCCACGAAGTCAGCCCCTATGGTGGCCCCTGCACCAGGTTTGCTCTCAACAATCACCGGCTGCCCCAGCGACTGCGACAAACGGTCGGCCAACGCCCGGGCCAAGACATCGGTGGTGCCCCCTGCTGCGAATGGCACGATCAAACTCACTGGCTTGGAAGGCCAGGCCTGGGCGTGAACGCCTGAGGCCATGGCCCAAGCGCCACAGGCAGCCACACACAAGCTCCAGCGGCGAACGAATTTCATTGGGTTTTTCATGTTGTCTCCAGCCCCAACGCACCGTGCGTGGGTTCGGTGACACTGTAGGTGTCCACCCCCCTAAAGGACCACGACCGAAGTGAATCCAGCCTGTACTTGGATTCAACAAAACCCGACGTACAAGGCTTGTCACCCTGCCGCTTCTTTTGAAACAATGGAACCCTGTTGTGATGGACTGTTGAACTTCATTCCAAGTCAGACCCTATGGCCAAACCCATACAACCCGCAGACCTGGGCTTCTTTTCCACACTGGCCTCGGCCGGTAGCTTGAGCGCGGCTGCGCGCGAACTGGGCATCACTACCCCTGCGGTCAGCAAACACCTGGCACAAATGGAAAGCCGCTTGGGGGTCACGCTGGTCAACCGCACCACACGCCGCATGGGGCTCACGCCTGAGGGCGAAACCTACCTGACCCACGCCCGGCGTATCCTGGGCGACATTGACGGCATGCAGGAGCTGCTGGGCACCGCCAAAGCCACACCCACCGGTTTGTTGCGGGTCAACGCCACCTTGGGTTTTGGCCGCACACATGTGGCGCCGCTGATCTCGCGGTTTGTGCGCCAGCACCCCCAAGTGGAGGTGCAATTGCAGCTGTCGGTCAACCCGCCTCCCTTGCACGAAGACAGCTTTGACGTGTGCATCCGGTTTGGGGCGCCGCCCGACTCGCGCGTGGTGGCGCGGCGCATCGCACCCAACCGGCGGTTGTTGTGCGCATCACCCGCTTACCTCAAAAAAAACGGCATGCCCAAAGTGCCCAACGACCTGACCCGGCACAACTGCATTGGTATCCGACAGGGGGAGGAAGCCTATGGGCTGTGGCGCTTGTCCACAGGTCGGCCCCAATCGGCGGTGGTTGAGGCGGTCAAAACCCGGGGCAATTTGACGACCAACGATGGCGAAATCGCAGTCAACTGGGCCTTGGACGGGCACGGCATTTTGATGCGCGCGGAGTGGGACATCCAACGCTACCTGGCCTCGGGCCGCTTGGTTCACGTGCTACCGCAGTACCACACACCCGATGCCGATGTGTACGCGGTGTACCCGCAACGCCACCAACTGACCAGCCGGGTCCGGGCCTTTGTGGACTGGGTGGCCGAGGCGTTCTCGAAACAAGTGGCCGGCATGCCTGTGCGCTGACACGCCGGCTGGCCACCGCCCGGTGGCCCTGGCCCTATTTGATGAACCGCACCTGCTGGTTGATGCGCTCCAGAATGGGTTTTTTCTTCTCGTTAAAAACCGCTTTGTTTTCTTCGATCAGGTTTTTGCCCTTGGTGTCGATCGAAATGATCAAGGGACCAAATTCTTTCACGCGGTTGACCCACAGGGTTTCGGGCATGCCCAGGTCGGTCCACTCGGCGGCTTCGATTTTTTCGACCTGCGTGGCGGCCAACACCGCACAACCGCCCGGGAAAATGGCGTGCACCGCTTTGTTCTCCAAACAACCTTGCTGGGTCTCTGGCCCCATGCCGCCCTTGCCCACAATCAACTTCACGCCGGTCTGTTCGATAAATGCCTTTTCGAACTTCTCCATGCGCATGCTGGTCGTTGGCCCTATCGAGACCATCTCGTACTCGCCATTGTCTTTTTGCCGCACGATGGGGCCTGCGTGGAAAATCGCGCCGCCCTTGAGTTGGACAGGCAACTCGCGGCCCTGTTCGATCAGGCGGCGGTGGGCTACGTCGCGGCAGGTCACCAGCGTACCGGTGAGATAAACCACATCGCCAATGTTCAGGGCTTCCAGGTCTTCGTCTTTGATGGGGGTGGTGAGGATTTTTTTCATGGCTGGAACCCCTCGTGGGAGATGACCTCGTGGGTCAGGTCGGCGTTGATCTTGATGCGACCGCGGCGGTGCGCCCAGCAACCGGTGGAGACCGCCACACCGATGGTGGACGGGTGGCGCGCAGACGACTCGATGTTGACGCCCATCACGCTGTTGTTGCCGGTCAGGCCCTGTGGGCCCAGGCCCAGTTCGTTCAAGCCGTCGGTCAGCAGCTCCTCCATCAGCGCGGCTTTTTCGTTGGCGTTGCGGGCCGTGACGGGTCGCAGGATCGCCTTTTTGGACAGGCGTGCCGCCGTTTCGGCCGAGGTCGACACCCCCACCCCCACCAAGAGCGGCGGGCAGGCGTTGACACCGCGGGAGGTGATCACGTCAAACACAAACTCGGCCACCCCCTCGTAGCCCTGGCCAGGCATCAGCACCGTGGCCTTGCCGGGCAAGGTGCAACCACCGCCGGCCATGTAGACGTCGATGGTCACGCTGTCGTCGTTGGGCACGATCTCCCAATCCAACCAGGGGATTTTGGAGCCGGTGTTGGTGCCGGTGTTTTTCTCTTCAAACGTTTCGACCGCGTTGTGGCGCAAGGGGCCCATGCGGGTGGCGCCGGCGGTGGCGCCCTGCAGGATCTCTTCCAGTTCCCCCAACAATGGGAACTGGGCGCCCGCTTGCAGGAAGTACTGGATCACACCCGTGTCTTGGCAGCTGGGGCGGTCCAGTTTGTCGGCGGCCTCTTGGTTGGCCCGCATGGATTCGTAAACTTCTTTGGCGAGGAAGTTCACCTCCTTCTCGCGCAACTCACCCAGTTTCTGGGTGACATCGGTGGGCAAGCGCTTGCCGATATGGGAGGTGAATTTCGCCAGCAAATCGGTCAGATCGGCGACGGCGGCGTCTTTGTTCACAGGGGGCTCCTTTGCTTGGGTACCGCTGCTGGGCTGTGGGCCCCATGTCAGTGGTTGGTCCCAATTCTGGCCAGCCCTTTTGCAGGAAATCACCCGGGAAGTTAATCCATTGTTAACCCCAAATCACCAAACGCCACCCAGGCCACCCCCGCAGCGTTTGGTGTAACCTCGCCTCTCAGAAGCACACCGCCATGAGCCAACCACACCCCGAAGACCCCTTGGACCAGATACACCAGGTCATGCACCTGGTGCGCGCCCAGCAGCGGGCCGCGCTGCGCGTGGGGGCCCCACTCACCCCCATGGAAGCCAAGGTGCTGGGTTTTTTTGGCCGGCACCCAGGCGCGAACCTCAAGGCCCTGGCCGAACACAGCGGGCGTGACAAAGCCCAGTTGGCACGGCTGATCAAAGGGCTGCGCGAACAGGGGTGGTTGGCGGCTGAGGAGGGTGAAGACCGGCGCAACCAATGCATCTCCCTCACACCCCGGGGTCAAGCGGTGCACAACGAGATGCGGGCGCTGACGCGGCGCATCGGCAGCCAGGCCCTCAAAGGCTTGTCCCCCGCCGAGCGCGAACAGCTCAGCGCGCTGCTGCAGCGGGTGCGGGACAATGTGACGCCACCCGCCTGAACCAACGCTTCAGCGCTTCCAGTACGCCGACACCCGGGTGGCTTCTTTGGGGTGCCCTTTTTGTGTCACCACCAGGTCTTGCACTACGGCGGCCGCGCGGGCTTCGAGCCCACCCCACACAAACCCGTCGCCCGCGGGCGGGTACCAGGCAGCGACCGCCGCCAACAAGCCCTCGGTGTCGGTGAACCAACGCACCCGGGTGTGCGCCGCGCTGGGCAACGGCCGCTGATCGGCCTCGTCAGCCACCTGCACCAGCACCTCCACGGCCACCCCGGCGGGTAACTCGGCCAGGCGGCGTGTGATGGCTGGCAAGGCGGTGGCGTCACCCACCATCAACACCCAGGGGTAATCCGACGGCACCACCATGGAACCCCGGGGCCCGCCGATGGTGGCCCGGTCACCGGTTTGCAAACCGGCGACCCAAGTGCCCGCGGGGCCGTCACCGTGCAGCACAAATTCAAGGGTCAACTCACAAGCGGTCCGGTCAAAACGCAGCGGGGTGTAGTCCCGCATGGCGGGCTCACCACCGGGCAACGGCACAAACACCTTGATGTGGTCGTCAAAAGACCCGGTTTGAAAATCGGCCAAATCAGGGCCCGCGAAGGTGACCGACACAAAATGGGCGCCCACCCGTTGGGTGCGCACCACGGTGAGTTCGCGGCGTTTGACCTCGTAACGGATGCGCTCCACGCGGCGGGTGGGGGTGGTGTTATCCATAAAAACCAATCATTTGACAATATCCAATATTGTCCCGCGAATTGATGGATATTGTCAAATGATTAAACGAAGCCGACTTGCCGATCCCACGCTATCATGGACCACCCCACCCCCAGGAGCCCCGGACATGACCACACTGAGCGACTTTGAGGCCCTCTCCACCACCGGCCAACCCTTACCCCTCTCGCGGTACCAGGGCCAGGTGGTGCTGGTGGTCAACACCGCCAGCGCTTGTGGGTTCACACCCCAGTTAGCCGGCTTGCAAAAGCTGCACCAAGACCTGGGCCCCAAGGGGCTGGTGGTACTGGGTTTCCCTTGCAACCAGTTTGG
>JBEBBB010000349.1:0-4672 GCA_041158605.1 Pseudomonadota bacterium | reverse complement strand
TGGGCCTGCCCCTGCGCGGGGCGTTGCGCCAGAAAGGCACGCCTTACAACGAACTGGGCTTGGACAACCCCGCCCTCACCGACGCCCAACTGCTGGACGCCATCGAGCAACACCCCATCCTGATCCAGCGCCCCCTGGTCAAAACCCCGTTGGGGGTGCGCCTGTGCCGCCCATCCGAGGTGGTGTTGGAGATCTTGCCCCAGCCACAACAGGGACCTTTCACCAAGGAGGACGGTGAGGTGGTGGTGGCGGGGGGCGTGGGGGACCGCCCTTAAAATCCGGCCGCCATGCTCCGTTACCTAACCATCCCCGTCACCGCCTTTGCACAGAACTGCTCCTTGCTCTGGTGTGACCAGACCCTTGAAGCCGCGCTGATCGATCCCGGCGGGGACCTGGACCGGCTGTTGCAAGCGGTTGACGAACAGGGTGTGGTGTTGCGCCAGCTGTGGCTGACGCACGCCCACATCGACCACGCCGGTGGCACGGGGGAGCTGGCCGAGCGTTTGGGGTTGCCCATCGTGGGCCCGCACCCTGGCGACCAGTTTTGGATCGATGGTTTGCCCCAACAAAGCGCCATGTTTGGTTTTCCAGCGGCCAAGGCCTTCACGCCCACCCGTTGGTTGTCCGACGGCGATACCGTGCCGTTGGGTAACAGCACCGTCCATGTGCGGCATTGCCCGGGGCATACACCCGGCCATGTGGTGTTCCACGCCCCCGACATCAACAGGGTGTTTGTGGGGGATGTGCTGTTTGCGGGCAGCATAGGGCGCACGGATTTTCCGCAAGGCGACCACCAACAACTGATCAACAGCATCACCCAGCGCTTGTGGCCTATGGGCGACCAAACCGTGTTCATCCCGGGCCATGGCCCTGAAAGCACCCTGGGCCACGAGCGGCGCCACAACCCTTACGTGCGCGGTACCTGAACCGGTGTCCCCGCAGGGTCAGCGCCGTTGGCTTTGCTGGTAGAGGCCTTGTACCTTGGGCACATTGGCTTGCAAGTCCCGGATCCGGTCTGGGCCCGTGGGGTGGGTGGACAAAAAACCGGGCCCACTGCCGCCCCCGTTGGCGCTCATTTTTTGCCAGAGGCTGACACTGGCTTCGGGTTCAAACCCCGCCCTGGCGGCCAGTTCCAAACCCACCAAGTCGGCCTCGGTTTCATCTTCCCGGCTGAACTTGAGGCTGAGCAACTGGGTGCCCAGGTTGGCGGCCACGTTGCCCAGGTCGCCCAAGCCCAGCAACTGGGCACCTATCGACAGGCCCAAGCTGGTGGCCTGGGTTTTGGCCAGCCGCTCGCGCGCGTGTTCTCGCAGGGCATGGGCCATTTCGTGCCCCATGATCATGGCCGATTCGTCACCGTCCAGCTTCAGTTGGTCGAGGATGCCGGTGTAAAACGCGATTTTCCCACCAGGCATACAGAACGCGTTCACCTGCTTGCTCCCGATCAGGTTGACCTCCCATTGCCAACCCCGCGCGCGGTCGTTCCAAGGGGTGGTGTAAGGAATGAGGGCCCTGGCAATTTGGCGCAAACGCAGCAGCTGGGGGTGGTTTTCAGGGGCCAGAGCGCCTTGTGCACGGGCCTCCGAGAGCATTTGCCGGTACTGTTGCACGGCTGCGGATTCGAGTTTTTCGGCCGGGACCAGTTTGCGCAGGCTAGACGCTTTGCCCACGTCCACTTGGGCCAAGCCAGGTGTGGCGCTGGTCAGTGCGGTACCGGCTGCAGCCAAAACAAAACCGCGCCGGGACGACCACCGGTGGCTGGCGGTTGCGGGGTCGACGGCGGGCGGGGTGGTGTGGTGGCCCTTCAGGGCGTCGCAAAATCGGCACATGCATCAATAATAGCCAGAACCTGGCGTTTTGCACCCCCACCTCATCCCCATGGCCACAACCCCGCCTTCTTCCACACCCGTCCCCTCTGCTGCACCAACCGGGTGGCGCGCCGCGTGGCGGGTTTACGCCGAACCAGCGTCTTGGCGCATGTTGGCCCTGGGTTTTTCGGCGGGGTTGCCCTTGTTGTTGGTTTTGGGTACCTTGGGTTTCCGGCTGCGCGAGGCGGGGCTGGACCGGTCCACCATCGGCTACCTGAGTTGGGTCGGGCTGGCCTACGGATTCAAATGGTGCTGGGCACCGTTGGTGGACCGTCTACCCGTGCCGCTGCTGAGCCGCGTGTGTGGACAGCGCCGGGCCTGGTTGTTGTTGTCACAAGGCGTGGTGGCCGCCGGTTTGGTGGGCATGGCCCTGGCCGATCCCCGCCAGGCCTTGTCCACGGTGGTGGTGTGTGCATTGGTGGTGGCTTTTGCGTCCGCCACACAAGACATCGCACTCGATGCCTTTCGCATCGAGTCGGCCGATGTGCAGCGCCAAGGGGCTTTGGCGGCCACCTACCAAACCGGTTACCGATTGGCCATGATATGGGCCGGTGCAGGTGTCTTGTGGTTGGCGGCCCGGGCGGAGTTGGGTGGCGTGGTGGGTTACCAGCAAGGGGCCTGGCAAACCGCTTACCTGGTGATGGCAGCGTCCATGTTGGTGGGTGTGGTCACGGTGTGTGTGTCACCCGAGCCCCACAGGCCTGTCATGGCGCCAGCCCGCAACTGGCGGGTTTGGCTGCAAGAAGCGGCTGTGGCACCTTTTCTTGATTTTTTGCAGCGTTATGGTGCCCAGGCCTTGCTGGTGTTGGGTTTGATTGGGGTGTACCGCATCAGCGATGTGGTGATGGGCATCATGGCCAACCCGTTTTACGTGGATATGGGGTACACCAAAGACGAGGTGGCCGCCGTCACCAAGGTGTATGGGGTCATCATGACGCTGGTCGGGGCCTTTGTCGGCGGTGCCATGGCCATGCGGTGGGGGGTGATGAGGGTGCTGATGCTGGGCGCGGTGCTGAGCGCTGGCAGCAACCTGTTGTTCGCCTGGTTGGCGCAACATGGCCACGATGTCACCGCCCTGATCGCCGTGGTGTCGGCCGACAACCTGAGTTCGGGGGTTGCATCCGCTGCTTTTGTGGCGTACTTGTCCAGCCTGACCAATGTGCGGTACTCGGCCACCCAATACGCCTTGTTCAGCTCCATGATGTTGCTGGCGCCCAAGTGGCTGGCGGGTTTTTCGGGGGTGTATGTGGACGCCCACGGCTACGAAGCTTTTTTCACCAGCACAGCGCTGCTGGGGGCGCCCGTGCTCTTACTGGTCTGGTTGGCCTCACGCGTTTTACCTGCGGCCCACGATTCGCGTGCACCACAGGCGACAGCCTCACACGAATAACCATTACACAATGTTTGCATGACACACGCCACCCTTGACACACGTTTCACTGAGCGCTTTCAGCTCACCTCACCCATTGCACTAGCGCCCATGGCTCTGGCCAGCGGCGGTGCTTTGGCTGCCGCTTGCGCGCAAGCGGGTGCGCTTGGCTTGGTGGGCGGTGGCTACGGCGACTTGGCATGGACACAACGTGAATATGCTCTGGCCACCAAGCTTCTAACCAACAACTCCGCGGCATATGCCCGCTTAGGCTGCGGCTTCATCACATGGAAGTTGGATGAAAACGCCGAAGCGCTCGACTGGGTGCTGACACAAAAACCTTGCGCCATCATGCTGTCGTTTGGCGACCCTCGCTCCTATGCAGAGCGCATTGCAATTGCCGGTGCGCAACTCATTTGTCAAGTGCAACGCTTAGAGCAAGTGCCGCAAGCCATTGAAGCTGGTGCTTCAGTCATCGTGGCTCAAGGCGGCGAAGCGGGCGGCCACGGCGCCAATGCACAGGAAGGTCGCAGCACATTCACCTTGGTGCCAGAAATTGCAGACTACTTAGCGGCAAACTCACCCAATACGTTGCTGCTTGCTGCGGGTGGTGTGGCTGATGGCCGAGGCTTAGCCGCGGCCTTGATGCTTGGGGCGGATGGGGCATTGGTAGGGTCACGCCTATGGGCAACGACTGAAAGTTTGGCTGCCGAGGGCGCCAAAATGCAAGCCTCGCAAACCAACGGCGACGGTACTGCACGCAGCGAAGTCTTCGACATCTTGCGCCGCAAGAACTGGCCCGCACCATATGACTTCCGTGCCATTCGCAATGACTTACACCGAGCGCTTGAAAACGATATCTCTGGCTTGAAAGCCAATCCAGATGTAGCGCGCGCTGACTATGACGCAGGTGTGCAAGCAGGTGACTTCTCTCGGGCCCACGCCACTGTGGGAGAAAGCGTAGGGCTAATTTTGGATGTCCCCGACGCGGGTAATTTAATTCATCGAATTACTGATCAGGCAAGAAAACTGCTGCTGGCAAATTAAAAACTCACGCTTCCACTCACAACGCCTTGATAAAGTTTTAAGTAGTTATCTGCGCAAACTTTTGATGAAAAATTGGCGACAGCCCATGCACGGCAGTCCTCTGGCTGGCATGCTGTCGCGTGTGCCAATGCTGCAGCAAAATCTTCATCGTCTTCAAACAGTGCGCCAACTTTGTCGTTAATCAACTCCGGCACAGAGCCACGTGGGGTTGCTATGACAGGCGTACCTGACATCAACGCCTCAATCATCACCAAACCAAATGGCTCTTCCCAATCAATGGGGAACAGCAAGGCTTTCGCATCGGCGAAACACACTGCTTTTTCGTGCCCCCCAACTTCACCGATAAAGTGGACGCCCGGTCTTAAGCTATCCATCAAGCCACCCACTT
>JBEBBB010000348.1:0-4285 GCA_041158605.1 Pseudomonadota bacterium | reverse complement strand
CTTTCACCAAAGTGCCTGCGGTGTCGATCATGTCGTCCATGATCACGCAGTTGCGGCCGTCGATGTCGCCGATCACGTGCATCACTTCGGACACGTTGGCTTTGGGGCGGCGCTTGTCGATGATGGCCATGTCGCAACCCAGCTGTTTGGCCAGGGCGCGGGCGCGCACCACACCGCCCACGTCGGGTGACACCACCAGCAGGTCGGGGTAGTTTTTGGCGCGCAGGTCGCCCAGCAGCACCGGGGAGGCGTAGATGTTGTCGACCGGGATGTCAAAAAAGCCCTGGATCTGATCGGCGTGCAGGTCCATGGTCAGCACACGGTCCACACCCACGGCTTCCAGCATGTTGGCCACCACACGGGCCGAAATGGGCACCCGGGTGGAGCGGGGACGGCGGTCCTGGCGGGCGTAACCGAAGTACGGGATCACGGCCGAAATGCGGGCTGCAGAGGCGCGCTTGAGTGCATCGACCATGATGATGAGTTCCATCAGGTTCTCATTGGTCGGGGCGCAGGTGGACTGGATGATGAAGATGTCGCGGGCACGCACGTTTTGCGTGATCTCGACCGTGACTTCGCCGTCAGAAAAACGGCCCACGTTGGCCGAACCCAACTGGGTGCCCAGGTGTTGGGCGATTTCAGCGGCCAACACCGGGTTGGCATTGCCGGTGAACAGCATGAAATCAGGGGGTTGCACGGTGGTGGTCTGTTGCATGGTGTTGCCTGACGCTGTTGGAGACCCAAAAAGACGGCGGCCCGTAGGCCGCTGTTTGGTGTGTGCTCTCAAGAATACATTTGGCAGGGGAGGAAGGACTCGAACCCTCGCATGCCGGAATCAAAATCCGGTGCCTTAACCAACTTGGCGACTCCCCTACACTGGTTGGCCACAGATGTAACCCACCGGTATGCAGTTTGTGCGTCTTTGCCTGACGACGGGCGGTATTGTAACCGCTAACACCACCCAGACAGAGGATGCACATTCAAATTGTTGCAACACCGGTATGTCCAACCCGGCGGTAGATCGACAACAGGGTCGGGGCCATCCACGGGGGCGAACAAAGCGCTGCCAGATCCAGTCATGCGGCCTTTGAGGCCACGTTCTTGCATCCATTGCAGACCGGTTTTGATGTCGGTGCACAACACTTCAGCCACAGGCTGCAAGCTGTTTGTGCCAAACCCAAAGCCGCTGTTTGCAACAAAGTCTTCGATTGTAGCACGTGGATCGTCTCTTGTCAGCTTGGGGCTCTGAAAGAGTTGGCCGGTCGGGACACCCCCAGGGGGCTTCAGCACACAAAACCGCCCTGGCGGCAGCGCCACCGTCTGCAGTTGCTCCCCTATGCCTTCCACCCAGGCGTTGTGCCCGTGCAAAAAAAACGGCACATCGGCCCCCAGTGGCAAACCGATCTGCATCAAGGCCTTTCGGTCCAGGCCCAATTGCCACAAGCGGTTCAGCGCCAGCAGGCAGGTGGCGGCGTCGCTGGAGCCACCGCCCATACCCGCCTCCATGGGGATGTGTTTGTGCAAACGGATGTGTGCCCCTTGGGTGCAGCCGGTGGCCTGCTGCAGGGCCATGGCGGCACGCACCACCAAGTCTTGCTCGGGCAATCCTTGTGCGCTGTCGACATCTTCACGCGTGATGCCTTGGCCAGGGCGCCACTCGATGTCCAGCGTGTCACACCAGTCGATCAACATGAACACCGACTGCAGCAGGTGGTAGCCGTCGGGGCGGCGGCCGGTGACGTGCAAAAAGAGGTTCAGTTTGGCGGGGGCTGGCAGGTCCAGCATCAAACGGGTGCTCATGGGGCAGGGGCTTCAAAAACCAAACGCAAAGTGGCCGCGGGCAAAGGGTGGTGGCGTTGGGCCACCAGGCGGCGTTGTTCGTGGGCAGACAGGTCCACCGTCCAGCCGTCTGCAGCGACCGCCTCGCCGCGCAACCAGGCGAACAGTGGAGCCACGGGCAAAGCGGTACCTGTCAGCGCCTCGGTCAAGGCGTTCAGGGTGGCGTAGCGCAGCTCTTCTTCGCCCCGGATCAAGGTGGCGCCTTGGTCGGACCAGCGGGCGGTGGCCAAGGTTTGGCCCAAGGGTGACAAGATGCGCAAGGTGCCTGCAGCGGGCTCCCCTTCCAGCTCAAAACCAGCGCTGGCGCTTTGAGGGGGGTCGGACTGCACACGGAGCGCAAAACGCCCCGTCCACAGAGGCCCGACAGGCTGGTTGGTGGTGGCACAGCCACCGAGCCACCACGCAGTCACACCCGCCAAAGCGGGCCACAGGGCCCGCCGCCTCATGGCTGGACCTTAAAACGCTTCAAGGTGTCGGTGAGGGTGGGGTTGTCCGCATTGAGCAGCAGCCCCTCTTGCCAAATCTGCCGCGCGCGTTCCCGATCACCGGTGACGTACAGCACCTCGCCCAGGTGGGCTGCGATCTCGGCGTCGGGGCGCTTTTGGTAGGCGGCTTGTAGGATGCGCAGTGCCTCTGTGTGCCGGCCCAGTCGGAATTCAACCCAACCCAGACTGTCTTGGATGTAGGCGTCATCAGGGGCCAGCGCCACGGCTTTGGCGATCAGCTCGCGGGCCTCGGTCAGCCGTTCGTTGCGGTCGGCCAGCGCGTAACCCAGGGCGTTGTAGGCATGGGCGCTGTCGGGTTTTTGCGCGATCAAGCGGCGCAAGATGGTTTCCATGTCGGCAGGGCGGCCGGCACGGTCGGCTGCCATGGCCCATTCGTATTGCAGGTCCGCATCCTCGGGGAAACGTTGCGCCAGTTGTTGGTGCACGTCCAAGGCCTCGGCATGGGCGCCGGCGTCGCGCAGCATCTGTGCCTCCGCCAAACCCTTGCGGCGGGCGTCACTGGCTTGTTTTTCAGGGAGTTGCTGCAGCAGCTGGCGGGCTTGTGCCAGCCGCCCCTGTTTGGCCAACAGAGCCGCGCGCCGGGACTGTACCGCCAACGCCTCGTCGGCATTGGAGATGCGGTCCAGCCAGGTGTTGGCTTCCTGATAGTCTTGTTCGCGTTCGGCCAGTTGGGCCAGTTGCAAATAGGCCTGGGTGCGTCCCCGCACGTTGGTGTCTGCAGGGGGTGCCTCGGCGGTCAGTGCGAGGTAACGCTCCAGGGCAGCCTTGGCCGGCGCGTTCTGCCGGGCTTGTGCCTGTAACAAACCCAACAAGAGCCAGGCCTCCGCACGGTCGGGTTGTGCACGCGTGACGGTTTCCAGTTGTTGCCGCGCCGCTGCCACCTGTTGGGTGTCCATCAGCAAACGGGCGTAACCCAGCCGCACAGCGGTGCTGGCCGGTTCGGGGGCTGCGGCCAGGTAGCGGTCCACCACAGCAGCCGCCCCTGGAACCCCTTTTTCGAGCAGTTCCAAGCCCAGCCAGGCCGCATAGGCCAAAGTGGGGTCTGAAGCCTGGGCGCGTTGGGCCGTGAGCAGGGCTTCTGGGGCCTGGTTGTTGGCCAGTTGGAGCCGGCCCAGGGTGACGCGGGCGGTGGGCGCGGTGGTGGTTTCGGCCAAGGCTGGCTGCAAGGCCTGTGTGGCCATGTCCAGAACGGCTGCTTTGTTGGGCAGGCGGGCCAGCGTCTGGGGTAGGGTCTGGAGGAACTCGTTGCGTTGGGCCGGTGGGGTGGTTTGTACCAGTGTGCTCAGGGTCGCACCCATCTCGGATGGGCGGTTCAACGCGAGCAAAATCTGCAAGACATGCCGGTGTGCATCGGTGTTTTGGGGGTGCGCACTGGCCCAAGCCCGGGCAGCTGCCAAGGCGGCGTCCCCAGAGCGGGCTTGCAGGGCGATTTCAACGGCCCGGCGGTACAGCTCTTCATGTTGTGTTTTTCGAGCCGCGTCCAAGATGAGCGAATAACCTGCACCGGGTTCCCCCGACTTCACCTGCAGCTCACCCACCAGCAACTGGTAAAACAGGGGCGCACCCATGTCGGAGGCGGCAGGCGGTGTACCGACTTGAGCGGTGGCGGTGCCCGCCATGCAGACGGCCAGCAGCACACCCGGCCACCACCCCGTTCGGTTGTGGGCTGTTGGGTCAAAAGGGCGTGGGCTGCGGGTGGAATCCATGGGGTCATGATAATGGAAGCCCTGTACTTGCACACACCTGTTTCCCATGCCCGAATTGCCAGAAGTGGAAGTGACCCGCCGCAGCTTTGCCGACCGCATCTCGGGTGCGCTGGTGCAGGGGGTTCGTTTGGGCAAACCGTTGCGCTGGCCTTTGGGGGTGGCGCCGGAACACCTGTTGGGCATGCGGGTGTTGGGGGTGCGGCGGCGCGGCAAATACCTGCTGCTGGATTGCAG
>JBEBBB010000347.1:0-2677 GCA_041158605.1 Pseudomonadota bacterium | reverse complement strand
GGTGTGGTGCACCACCACCTCTTGCAGGCCGCAGAGCGATAATCGGGGGATGTCTTTGCCCTCCGTTCACCCCAGCCCATCACCACGCATCGCCGTGTACAGCGGCACTTTTGACCCCATCACCTTGGGCCATGAGGACGTGATCACACGGGCTGCCGGTTTGTTTGACCAACTGGTGGTGGCGGTGGCGGTGGCCCACCACAAAAAAACACAGTTCACCCTGGACCAACGCATGGCCCTGGTGGCGCAAAGCATGGCGCACCTGCCCCAGGTGCGGGTGTTGCCCTTTGACGGCTTGATCATGGATTTTTGCCGCGACCAAGGGGCTTGTGCGGTGGTTCGTGGCATCCGCAACGTGACCGATTTTGACTACGAGGCCCAGATGGCGGCCATGAACCGCAAGTTGCGCCCCGAGGTGGAGACCCTGTTCCTGTTGCCCCAGGCCCATTTGCAGTGCATCTCCAGCACACTGGTGCGAGAGATTGCCAAGCTGGGGGGCGACATCACCGCCATGGTGGCCCCCCACGTGTCCACCCAGTTGCAAGGGGGTGTCTGATGGCCTTGATGATCACCGACGAGTGCATCAACTGCGACGTCTGCGAACCCGAGTGCCCCAACGATGCCATCCACATGGGCGAGTCGATTTACGAGATCGACCCCCACAAATGCACCGAGTGTGTGGGCCACTTTGACGAGCCCCAGTGTGTGCAGGTGTGCCCGGTCAATTGCATCCCCGTCAACCCGGGGCACGTGGAAAACCAAGAGACCCTCTGGCAAAAATACCAGCGCTTGCAGGCCAGCACCAACGCCCGCTGATTCACCCGCCCGCTGGCGCCGGCGCTGGTGGTTTGGGGGGCTTGGGTCGGGGTGGTTTGCTGGTGTGTATGGCGGCAGTGGCCTTGTCCATCCGGTCGGCCAACAGGTCGGGCAGGGCGGCCAATGAGCGGTCAATGGCGGCCTCCAAGGCCGCCCGGTGGTCGGGCGAGGGCTTTTTAAGCACCCAGTTCGCCACCTCGGCTTTGTCTCCCGGGTGGCCTATGCCCAGGCGCAAGCGCCAGTAATCGCCACTGCCCAGTTGGGCGTGGATGTCGCGCAGGCCGTTGTGGCCCGCGTGCCCGCCGCCTTTTTTCAACTTGGCCTCACCAGGGGCTATGTCCAGCTCGTCGTGGACGACCAATATCTCGTTGGGCTGGATTTTGAAAAAACGCGCCAACGCCCCCACCGCCTGTCCCGAGCGGTTCATGAAGGTGGTGGGGGCTAACAGCCACACCGGCTGGCCGTTGACCGTGGCCCGGGCTGCGCGCCCAAAGTAGCTGCGCTCGGGCTGCAGGCCCACCTTCAAGGCCCGTGCGGCCCCGTCCAGCCACCAAAAACCGGCGTTGTGCCGGGTGTCTTCGTATTCCGGACCGGGATTGCCCAGGCCCACCAACAGTTTGATCATGTGCGCAGCATAACCCCATAAAAAAACCCGCCGAAGCGGGTTGTGGTGTGGAGGCTGTGGCCGCGCCAAGCGGGGCCACGCGCCGGGCCATCACTTCTTCTTTTTGCCTTTTTTGTCGTCGGCAACGGCCACAGGTGCAGCAACCACTTCTTCGACAGGCTCCACCACGGTAGCGATGGTGGGGTTGGGTTTGCCGTGGGTCACGATCTTGATGCCATCGGCCAGTTTCAGGTCGTTGGCGTGGATGCTTTGACCTTTGGTCACGGCAGACAGGTCAACGCTGATGAACTCGGGCAACTGGATGGCCAGGCACTCGATTTCGATTTCGGTGACCACGTGGTTGATCACGCACTTGTCGTTCTTGACAGCGGGCGACTGTTCGGCGTTCACGAAGTGCAGGGGCACTTTTTTGTGCAGACGGGTTTTGTCGTCCACGCGCTGGAAGTCGATGTGCAGGACCAGCGGCTTGAAGGGATGGTACTGCACGTCGCGCAGCAGCACTTTTTCAACCTTGCCAGCCAGTTCCATGTCGAGGATGGAGGCGTGGAAGGCTTCTTTTTTCAGGGCGTGCCACAAAGCGTTGTGGTCCAGCTCGATGGTGGCGGGGGTGGTGTCACCACCAAAAACGATGCCGGGGGTCCGGCCGGTGTTGCGCAGGCGGCGGCTCGCACCGGTGCCCTGCTTGGCGCGCTCAAAAGCGACAAATTGCATGGTCATACTCCAATAGGGGGTCGTCCGCGACCAGAAAGACCCCTGGCTAAAAAAGGCACCAACCACAGGTGGTGGTGCCGGCTTGTGTTCACCGGCCAGTTGGGTTTTTAACCGTCCTGGTCTGCAAACAAACTCATGACCGACTCGCCACTGGCGATGCGCGCGATGGTTTCGGCCATCAGCGGTGCCACGGACAGTTGCCGGATCTTGGAGCAGGCTTGTGCGGCCTGGCTCAGGGGAATGGTGTTGGTGACCACCACCTCGTCGAGCGCGTTGCCTTTGGCGATGCGGTCGATGGCGGGGCCGGAAAAAATGGGGTGGGTGCAGTAGGCATAAACCTTTTTGGCACCACGCTGCTTCAGGACTTCAGCGGCTTTCACCAATGTGCCCGCGGTATCAATCATGTCGTCCATGATGACGCAGTTGCGTCCGTCAATCTCGCCGATTACATGCATGACTTCGCTGACATTGGCCCGTGGTCGGCGCTTGTCGATGATGGCCAGGTCGCAGTCGAGTTGCTTGGCC
>JBEBBB010000346.1:0-5239 GCA_041158605.1 Pseudomonadota bacterium | reverse complement strand
TGCAATCGCCATCCCCATGATCCTCGACCGCCAGGTGGATGCCATTTCGGCTGGGCTGACCAGCATCCGCGCTTGTTTGCAAAACCCTGGCGTGATGCTGCTGTGGGGGGGGCTGATCACGGTGTTGGTGGTGTTGGCCATGCTACCCGCCTTTTTGGGCCTGCTGGTGGTGGGGCCGGTGTTGGGCCATGCCACCTGGCACGCCTATCGACAGATAGTGCCGCAGGCCTGAGGCGTGGTCAGCCCTGGGCCTCGGCCTCTTGCAAGAGCCGCCACATCACCTTGCCACTGCCGCTTTTGGGCAAGGCGTCGGCAAACTGCACCACGCGGGGCACCTTGTAGGCGGCCATGTGCTCGCGGCACCACGCCACGATCTCGGTGTCGGTCACCTGGCCCTTGGCCTCAGGGCGCAGCACCACCACGGCTTTGACAGACTCGCCCCGGTAGGCATCGACTGTGCCGATGACACAGGCCTCGGCGATGGCCGGGTGTTTGAACATCAAGGCCTCAACCTCGGCCGGCCACACCTTGTACCCACTCGCGTTGATCATGCGCTTGAGCCTGTCGGTGATAAAGAAGTAACCCTCTTCATCCACACGCCCCAAATCACCGGTGCGAAAAAACCGCTTGCCGTCCCGCTCAAAAAAAGCGGCCTCTGTGGCATCGGGGCGCTTCCAGTAACCGCTGAACACCTGGGGACCCGACACCACAATTTCCCCGGCCTCGCCTTGGGACAAAGCTTCCAAGGTGAGGGGGTCTACCACACGGGCGTCGGTGCTTATAAAAGGAATACCCAAACACTGTTGTTTGGGCCGGTCCGGGGGGTTGTTGTGTGAGGGCGCGGCGGTTTCTGTCAAGCCGTACCCTTCGGCGTAGCGCAGCCCATACAGGTCCAACAGCCGCTGCGCAACGGCCTGGGGCATGGCCGCCCCACCACCACCGATGTAAACCAAGCTGGACAAGTCGTAACTGGCAAAGTGGGGGCTGGCCAGCAGGTCGATGATCATGGTGGGGATGTTCGCCCAATGGGTGACACGCCAACGGGAAATTTGCCGCCCAGCCAACTCGCGGTCCCAGCGGGGCAGCATCACCATGGTCGACCCGCCGTAAATGCTGGCGTGCATGCCCACTACCATGCCGGTGATGTGGAACAAGGGCACCACCACCAAAGACACGTTTTCAGGTGTGGCCTGGCTCCAAAGTGAGCTGGCCACCGCGTTGTGCATCAGTGACGCGTGGGTGTGCATACAGCCTTTGGGCAATCCCGTGGTTCCGCTGGTGTAGGGCAACACAGCCAGATCTGAAGGCCCCACCACGTGCTCGGGAGGCTGCCCCACACAGGCAATGGCGTCGGCCCAGTCGGTGACGGTTCCGCCGTCCAACCCTGGTGGCTTGTGCCGGGTGCCCAACCAGTTGTGCCAAGCCACGGGCAGGTCGCTGCCCGGCTGCAGCCAAGCGGGATCCATCATGTCTTGGTAGTGCGCCACCAGCAAGGCTTGCAAACGCTGTTGTGGGGGCAGCGCGTTATTGGCGGTGGCCAATTCGCCAGCCAAGTCAGCGGCAGCAATGGCCCAGCGGGCATCGGGGTCGGTGATGTAATGCCCCAGTTCGTCGGAACGGTTCATCGGGTTGACCGGTACAACCACCGCGTTGGCCCGCATGATGGCGTAACACGCCACCACCCACTGGGGGCTGTTTTGCATGTACAGCACCACCCGGTCACCCCGCCCCACACCCTGCCCAGCCAACCAAGCCGCCAGACGCTCGGCTTGGTCACGCAAGGCCCGGTAGGTCAACACCCGGTCCAGAAACACAATCGCTGGTTTGTCAGGATAACGGGTGGCGCTGGCCTCGAGGTTGAACCACAGGGATGTGGCCGGTGGTGTGATCGCTCGGGGCAAGCGTTTGGGCCATGCAGCGGCGTGAGGCCTGGTGTCATGCACCTGTTGATCGGTGGTCATGCGTGTCTCCGGTTCGGTCTTTGCCTGTTGGGGGAACAGGATATAAGATCCGCTGGGACCACACCAGCGCACTTTGTCCCGCACGAGACGTGCACCCTCAAGCCATGACAGCCCCCCACCCCACCGCCCCCCTCGACAGCCTGCACCAACAGCGTTTGGCCTTGGATCAATTGCGACTGGGAGGCCTGTCCACCCAGACCTATTTGTTACAGGCGCGTGCTGTTTCTGACCTGCTGGCGGGTTTGCCGCCCCGCTACGCCGAGGTCTGGCACGGCCTGCTGGACCGGCTGGAATCGGCTGCACTGTTCACCGAAGAAAGTTGCTCGTTCAGCCAGGGTGGCTTGCTGGCCAACCTGCAGCTGTGGCTGGACAAAGCGCAGGGTCTGTTGGCCAGCGCACCCCCACACCAACGGGAACTTTAAAGCCCCTCGGGGTATCATCCAGCTTATGCGAACCTGGTGTTTGTGGTTGATGATGGCTTTGTTGCCCTGGCGGTTGTGGGCGGCGGACGCCATGGCTTTGCAGGTGGTTACCCCCCCCTGCCATGCCGCCATGGCGACCGACACCATGAGCCACCACAACACGGGCAACAACAGCGACAGCGCGGGTGCAGAACCATCGGCGCACGCGCTTTGCAACATCTGCCACGGCAGCGCAGCCGAACCCAGCCCAGCGCTGACCCAAGGCCCATCCGCCAGACCCGACTCCCCACAGCATCCGGCCCACTTGCCGCTGCACAGCGTGCTGAGGGCCCCTGACTTGCGCCCCCCCATCACCTGCTGACACCACCTTGACCTCCTGGGCACCTGTGGGTACCCGGGTTTGCTTGGAACTGTCAGGAGCATGTGATGTTTGCACCCTTTTGGCGCCTGCGGCACTGCTGTGGGCCTTTGTTGGTGTTCTGTTGTGCCACCGCATGGGCAGAAAGCACCCCGTGGCCACAAGCCAACCACAACGTTGCCCAGAACCCGCGTGGGCATATCGATATCGTGCGCTGGGAACAAGCCCAAGGTGGGGCCACGGCGCCCCCGCAAGCCCCCCCAACCACCCCGTGGGATGTGTCTCAGGCCATCCGCGCGGCACAGGCGCAGCGGCCCGATCTGCTCCACAACCCGGGGCTGGGGCCCATGGACCTGGCCCAGCGGCGCCTGGACGCACTGGCCTTGGCGCTGCAGGTCAAAAAGGCTTGGTACACAGCCATCGCGGCACAACAGGTTTTGGGCTTGTACGAAGACCATGCCCACGCCGCTGAAGCCAGCGCCGAGCTGGGGCGGCGCATGGTGCAGGTGGGCAACTGGAGCGATGCCAAAGCCTTGCCCACCGAGCTCAACCGGCTGGACGCCCAAACGCGTTTGGCCCAAGCCCGTTTGGCCGCAGAAACGGCCCGCATGGGCCTTTGGCAATTGACCGGTGGCCCTGGTGGGCAAGCTGTGCGGGAAAGCCACTTACCCTCCCAACTGCCACCGTTGCCCACTGTTCACCTGAACCACACCCCTGAGCACCAACAACAGCTCGTGGCTGCCGCCAAAGCCGCCCACCCCACCTGGCCTTGGCTGGATCAAAAGGCACAACAGGCGCTGCGCGGGTTGGCCCCGAGCCACCAGGCCCTGGCACAACAAGGGCCCACCCAAGCCTGGGCCCAGGGCGCGCCAGTGGTGGGGACGGCTTGGACGCACCCTGTGGCCGAAGCGGCCCAGGCATGGGCACAAGCACGGGCCCTGGAGCGGCAAATCGAAGCGGGGGTGGTTTTGGCATGGGCCCAGTGGCGACACCGCCACCAGCTGCACCAAACCCAAACACAAATGGAGGCGCTGCAGGCCCGTGTACAAGACGAAACCCTGCTCCGGTACAACGGCATGCTGGCGAGCACCTGGGACCTGCTGGGGGCGGCCCAGAACCGCTTGTTGGCCCAAGTGGCCGCTGTCGATGGCCAACTCAATGCCTGGCTGGCCCTGAGCCAACTGGAAGGGGTGCAGCTGGGCCTGCCCTACGCTGGGGCCGAAACCGCCCCAGGCAACCCCTCACCCCGCAACCCCTCCTCTGCAGGACACTGACGTGGCACACCCAACATCGATTCCCCGCCGCCATTTTTTCCAACATGCCGTGGCCGGTGCGGCCACGGCCGCTGCAGTGGGTGGCGTGGCCCGCAGCGCGCTGGCCGCCCTGCCCGAGCCGGTGCAACAAACCAGCCCGGACACCGCCCCACCCTGGACACCGCCAGGGGTCACGGGCGCTGGCCGGCCCTACCAACCGGTGGTCACCCTGAACGGCTGGACCTTGCCTTTCCGCATGAACCAAGGTGTCAAAGAGTTTCACTTGGTGGCCGAGCCGGTGGTCCGTGAAATGACCCCCGGTTTTCACGTGAACATGTGGGGCTACAACGGCCAGAGCCCAGGCCCCACCATTGAGGTGGTAGAGGGCGACCGGGTGCGGATTTATGTGACCAACCGCCTGCCCGAGCACACCACCATCCATTGGCATGGCCAACGGCTGCCCAATGGCATGGACGGGGTGGGGGGATTGAACCAACCCCAGATCCCCGTGGGCAAAACCTTTGTTTACGAGTTCCAAGCCCGCAGACCCGGCACCTTCATGTACCACCCCCACGCGGACGAAATGACGCAGATGGCCATGGGCATGATGGGCCTGTGGATCACCCACCCCCGACTGGACGCCCGTGGCCGGCACCCGCTGATTGCATCCGTCGACCGCGACTACTGCTTTTTGCTCAATGCCTTTGATGTGGAACCGGGCGCCCGCACCCCCAATGTGAACACCATGTTGGACCACAACATTTGGGCCTGGAACAGCCGGGTGTTCCCTGGCATCAGCCCATTGGTGGCCCGGTTGGGCGACAGGGTGCGGGTGCGGGTGGGCAACCTGACCATGACCAACCACCCCATCCACATCCACGGCATAGAGTTCGAGGTGACGGGAACCGATGGCGGCCCCGTCCCACCCAGTGCCCGGTGGCCCGAGGTCACCACCGATGTGGCGGTGGGGCAAATGCGGCAGATCGAGTTTGTGGCCGACGAACCCGGTGACTGGGCCATGCACTGCCACAAAAGCCACCACACCATGGGCCCCATGGGCCACTCGGTGCCCACCATGGTGGGCGTGGACCACCGGGGGCTGGTTCACAAGATCCAAAAGGTGGTCCCCGATTACATGGTGATGGGAGAACGGGGCATGGCCGACATGGGTGAAATGCAGATGCCCCTGCCCGACAACACCGCCCCCATGATGACCGGCAGCGGCCCTTATGGCCCGATCGAGAT
>JBEBBB010000345.1:0-8646 GCA_041158605.1 Pseudomonadota bacterium | reverse complement strand
GCGTGCCCAACGTGCTGGTGGTCAACGCCGACACCGCCCAGCGCCTGGGGTTGCAGACCCTGGCCGACCTGGTGCGCTACGCCAAAGCCAATCCGGCCAAACTCAACTACGGCTCGGGCGGCAACGGCAGCGCGGGCCATTTGGCCGGCGAGATGTTCAAAAACCAGGCCAAGGTGTTTGCGGTCCACATCCCCTACAACGGCGGCAACCCCGCCCAGCTGGCCTTGCTGGCCGGTCAGGTGGACTTCAACTTCGACAACCTGGCTACCGCCGCGCCCAACATCCGCTCGGGCAAGCTCAAGGCCTTGGCGGTGACGACCGCCCAGCGCAGCCCCGTGATGCCCGACATCCCCACCGTGGCCGAAACCTACCCGGGTTTTGAAATCGACACCTGGTGGGGTTTGGTGGCCCCCGCCGGCACACCACCAGAAGCGGTGCAACGGCTTAACCAGGTGTTTGCCAACGCGCTGCAAGCGCCGGCGGTCAAAACCCGGTTTGCCAACCTGATGGCCGAACCCGCCCCCAGCAGCCCAGAGGCGTTTGCCGCGTTTTTGCAACGCGAGCGCCTGAAATACCAGCGCTTGGTGGCCTTGAGCGGCGCCAAGGTCGACTGACCACTGGGCCCAGGCCCAGGCTCGGGCCCGGGCTCAGGGGTTCAACAGCCGCTTGACATCACCGGCCAGGGCCTGTGCACCGCTGCCGTAGCGGTGGTACAGGCGGACGCGGCCTTCGGCGTCGTACACGTAGCTGCCGGCCGAGTGGTCCATGGTGTAACTGGTGGGCGTGGGCCCGTCCACCTTTTTGTAATAGGCTTTAAACGCCTTGGCCAATTCGGGCAGGCCTTGAGGGGTGTCGTACAAAGCCAAAAAGGTGGGGTCGAAGTTGGCCATGTAGGCCTTCATGACCTCTGGGGTGTCGCGCTCGGGGTCCACGCTCACAAACAAGCCTTGCAAGCGCTCGCCATCGGCGCCCAACAGCCGTTTGGCCTCGGCCAGTTCGGCCATGGACGTAGGGCACACATCCGGGCACTGGGTGTAGCCAAAAAACAGCACCACCACCTTGCCCTTGAAGTCGGCCAAGGTGCGCTTTTGGCCGTTGTGGTCGGTCAGGTCGAAAGCCTTGGCATAGTCCGCACCGGTGATGTCGATGCCGCTGAAAGCGGGTTTGTTGTCGCCACAAGCGGCCAGCAAGCCAGCCGACAACACCACCCCGAAGGACATGGCGGTGGTCAACCAGCCACGGCGGCTGTGCACAGGTTTTGTGGGATTGGTCATAGGGCGTAGTGGTCAACCAACATGGCGGCGAACAGGGCCGACAGGTGGATCAGGGAAAACCGGAATGTCTTGCGGGCCAGTTGGTCGGAGTAGTCTCGCCACAAGGCCCAGGCGTAGGCGCAAAAACCCAGGCTCAGCACCACCGCCGCCACCAAGTACAACCAACCGTTCATGCGCATCAGGTAAGGCAACAGGCAGGCCGCCAGCAAGATGAGCGTGTACAAAAAGATTTGCAAACGGGTGAAGTCAGACCCGTGGGTGACCGGCAACATGGGCAGGCCCGCCTTGCGGTAGTCTTCCACGCGGTACAGCGCCAAGGCCCAGAAATGCGGGGGCGTCCACAAAAAAATGATCAGGAAAAGCACCAAGGCTTCGGGGGTGACGCTGTTGGTCATGGCGGCCCACCCCAGCACCGGCGGCATGGCCCCCGAGGCCCCACCGATCACGATGTTTTGGGGGGTCAGGGGCTTCAAGATCACGGTGTAAACCACCGCGTAGCCCACAAATGTGCCAAATGTCAGCCACATGGTCAAAGGGTTCACGGCCACGTACAACATGGCCGACCCCAGGGCGCACAAACCGGCCGAGAAGGTCAGGGTTTGGGTGTTGGTGAGCTCGCCCTTGGCCGTGGGGCGCCAGGCGGTGCGTTTCATGCGCGCGTCGATGTGCTGCTCCACCACACAATTGAACGCGGCCGCGGCGCCGGCCACCAGCCAAATCCCGGCACAGGCCCAGGCCATCAGGCCCAACTGCCCCCAGGTGGGCCAACCCGGCACCGCCAACACCATGCCGATCAGGGCACAAAACACAATGAGTTGTATCACCCGGGGCTTCATCAGGGCGTAAAACTGGCGCCAAGTGGGCGGCAAAGCCGCTGAGGGCAAAGGGGTTATGGAGGTATCGCTCATGCTGTGGGCTGCGCTGCAGTCCGTTGACCCGTTAATGGAGAAACACCGGCACGGGCCGGCTGAAACGCGTGTGTGGCCAGCCAACCGGACAACACCAACACCAGGGCGGCTGCCCCACCGGTGTGGGCCACCGCACCCACCAAAGGCCAGCCCAACACCACGTTGGACAAACCAGACAACAGTTGCCAGGTGGCCAAACCCAACAACCACAGGGCGGCCGGGGTGCGGCGTTCCCTGCGCCACAACCACATGGCCATGGCCAACAACGCCAGCAGCACCCCGTAGGCGGCGAGGCGGTGAACGTAGTGGATCGCCGTCAGCGCGGCAAAAGGCAAAGCGGTACCGGAGCCGGTTAGGCCCAAATGGCGCCACAACTCAAACCCTGCTTGGGCGTCCATGACCGGCCACCAAGCACCCTGGCAGGTGGGAAAATCCTGGCAAGCCAACACGGCGTAGTTGGTACTGACCCATCCCCCCAGAGCGGTCTGCAACCACACCAACACAAACAGCCCCCAAAGCGCCACCAAGGTGCCCGGGTGTTGAAACGCCGGTGGCAAACGGCCCACCTGGTGGCTGGCGGCGTACCCCACCGCTTGCACCCTCAGCAGGGCCAAGAGCACCAGCCCCCCCAACAGGTGCAGCGTGACAATGGCGGGAAACAGTTTCATGGTCACGGTCAGCGCACCAAACGCCCCTTGAAGACACACCCAAAACAAGGTCACCCAAGGCCAAACCAAGCGCACCCGCAACTGGGCCCGGTACACAACAGACAACACCGCAGACACCAAAATCAAGACCCCGACCGCGGTGGCCAAGTAGCGGTGGATCATTTCGATCCACGCTTTTGAGAAAGTCACAGGCCCGGTCGGCAAAACCGCCTGGGCGGCCGCGATGTCCGCTTTGGCGCCCAGGGGACTGGCCTGGCCATAACAACCGGGCCAGTCGGGGCAGCCCAAGCCCGAATCCGTCAGGCGGGTAAAAGCGCCAAACAGCACCAGGTCAAAGGTCAAAAAGACGGTCAACACGGCCAGCCAGCCCAAACGCTGGGCCATGGTGGCCCCGGGGTTGCGCCACCACACCCAAGCCAAGGGCAAGGCAGCCACCAACACCCCCACCAGCATGAGGGTGAACACCGGCGAAAGGTTGTAAAGCGCGGGCTCTGCCATCATGGACGCCCAGGTTTGTCCCAAAAGCTGGAAGCACGCAACAAGCGCTCCAGGTCGCGGCGCACCTTGGCAGCGTCTGCATCGGCGGGGAACCGCATCATCCAATTGCCCAAGGGGTCAACCACGTACAGGTGGTCGGGCAGGGCCTGGCCACTGGCGGGTGCCAACCAGGCAGACACCCTGTCAGCGGGTGCGTGCAACACCGTGGCCGCCGCGGTCGCTTCGCGCAGGGTCTCGGGCAGGGGTTGGTCGTCTAGGCGCAACCAGACCCAGTCCAAGCGGTCCTTCTCTTTGCCCAGGCCTTCGCGCAGCTGGCGCTGCCAATACAGGTGTTTTTCACACACGGGTCCACAACCCTGATCGGACACACTGACCAACAACCACTGGCCTTTTAAACGCTCCATGGGCATCGGTTCACCACCCGAGGTACGGGCCTGCCAATCAGGCAATGGGCGTTGGGGATCGATCAGTTCGCCGTAGTTTCGCCGTCCTTCGGGGCGGATCACATAGTAGGTGAAATAAGACGCGATCACCGGTGAGGCGCACACCAGCAACACCAGCAGCATTTTCCAGCGCCCCGCCCGGGTGACAGCAGCCCGGTCGGCCCCACCAGCATCGGGTACAGGCAAACCATGCACGGTCAGGGTCAGGGGTTCAGCGGCGTGCGCGGCGCGGGGCGATGATTTGGAACCAGACATACAAGAAGGTGGTAAGCGCAGCCAAGCCAAACCACTGAAAAGCGTAACCGTGGTGCTTCTGCAGGCCCTCGTCTATGCGGGGCCATTCGCGGGCCAGCACATCAGAGGGGTTGGTGGGTGTGGTCTGTACAAGCACCAACGGCCACAAACGCAGGGACCGCTCGGCTGCATAGGCACCCAAGTCGATATTTTGACGGATAGGGCCTTGCTCTGCACCATCAAACGCGTAAAGCTTGGACGGCGGGGGGGCCAAACGACCCTCCACCTGCACCCAATCGTCCGGGGTGGGGAGAGGTGGCAGGTTGGTGCGGTCTTGGGCGTCACGCGGTACCCACCCTCGAACCACCAACATGGCTTCGCCGCCCGTCGCTGGCAACAAAGGGGTGACCACGTAAAACCCGGCGCGGCCACCCATGGGCCGGTTGTCCAAAAACACGGTGTGCTCGGGCAACCAACGCCCCATCAACCGGGCTTTGCGGTCGTGCCAACCCCGAGCCACCTCGGCGTCCATGCCGCGGTGGGGGTCCAGATCAACCCAGCCCACTTCCGGCTGGGCTGCGCGGTCGGCCATTTGGGCGAACAAGGCCTGTTTCTGGGCTGCGCGGTCAAGCTGCCAAAAACCCAGGCGTGCCGTGACCACCACCACCACCAATGCAGCCAAAGCGATCCACCAACGCCTGTTCAAGCGCCGTTCAGCCATTGGATAATCCTAGACATGACATATTTGGTTGCATTGGCCTTTGTGGCGATTTTGGGCAGTTTGGCCACAGCCCTGTTTTTTATGGTCAAAAAACCCGCAGAAAACAGCACCCGTCCACGCTCCAAAGGCATGGCCTGGGCACTGGCCATGCGTGTGGGTTTGTCTGTCGCGCTGTTTCTGCTGGTGTTGCTGGCCTACCACATGGGTTGGATACAACCCACTGGCCTGCCTGTGCGCTAACTGCCTGTGCGTTAACCCAGGCCAACTGCACGCCGCGGCGCTACCCTCCGCAGGGCTAGCCGGTCAACAAAAAAGCGCCCCAGGGCGCTTTTTTGCCATCCGGTGAGGGGTTCTTACATCCAGTACACCAAGATGTACAAACCCAACCACACCACGTCGACAAAGTGCCAGTACCAAGCCGCGCCTTCAAAACCGAAGTGATGGTCTTTGGTGAAATGCCCTTTTTGGAGGCGCAAGGTGATGAACAACAGCATCAACATGCCCACAAACACGTGGAAGCCGTGGAAGCCAGTCAACATAAAAAAGGTCGAACCAAAAATCCCTGAGCTGAGTTTCAGGTTCAGATCGGCGTACGCGTGGGCGTATTCGTAACCTTGCACAAACAGGAACACGATACCCAGCAGCACGGTGAGCCACATAAAGGCGATGGTCTTGCTGCGGTTACCGTCAACCAAAGCATGGTGGGCAATGGTCAAGGTCACGCCCGATGTCAACAACAAAGCGGTGTTGATGGTGGGCAACCAGAAAGGCCCCATCGTCTGAAAAGGCTCGACAATGCCAGCGGGCGACGCGGTCAGACCAGCCGCAGTGGAGGGCCACAAAGCCTGGAAGTTGGGCCAAATCAGGGCGTTTTCGATGCTGCCCAAGGCGGGCACGGAGTGCACGCGGGCCCACCACAAAGCCGTGAAAAACGCGCCGAAAAACATCACCTCGGAGAAGATGAACCAGCTCATGCTCCAGCGGAAAGAGATGTCGATTTTGCGGCTGTACAAACCGCCCTCGCTCTCAGACACCGCGTCTCGGAACCACTGGTACAACACCACACCCCACCAGGCCAAACCAAAAGCGACCGAATAAGCGCCCCAAGCGGCGCCGTTGATCCACTGGCCAGCGCCCAGGATGACAAAAAACAGGCCCAACGCCGCCAAGGCTGGGTGCCGGGACAACCCGGGCACGTAGTAATAGGGCGTCGTGCCGTGTGCTGCAGAAGACATGCTCACTCCTAGTTGCTCTCTTGTATCGGTTTCAAAACACTGTGGGCTGTTGGCTTGGTATGGGCCGGGGGGTCAAGACGACACCACCCATTTCACCACCAACATCAACACACCCACAAAAACAAATGCCAACACCACCCCCACCACCAACAGGTGCACAGGGTTCAGGCGGGCGATATCCTTTTGGTAGTCACTGCCCCGGCGTACCCCCAAAAAACCCCACAACACCGCGTTGAGGGTCACCCACAACGAAGGCTTGCGGTCCAAAGGGGATTCGCTCATACCGGTGCCCCCAGAACTGGGGCCACACGGACCACCCCGGCCTGAGGGGCCTCGGGGGTCTTGCCGCCCACCTCAAAAAAGGTGTACGACAGGGTGATGGTGGTCACGTCTTTGGGGATACGGGGATCGATCACAAACACCACAGGCCACTCTTTTTCCTCACCGGGGGCCAAGGTGTACTGCGAAAAACAGAAACACTCCAGCTTGTTGAAGTGGTTGGCCGCCTGCCTTGGGGCGTAGCTGGGTATGGCTTGGGCGGCCATGGTCCGGTTTTGGATGTTCTTGAAGTTGTACACCACCGTGGTCATTTCACCGGGGTGTACTTCCAAGGTGCGCACCTGGGGTTTGAAGTCCCAGGGGCCACGCACATTGGTGTCGAACTCGATGGTGATTTTCCGGCTGGTGTCCACTTGCGTGTTGGCCGGCAGACCCGGGCCCATGCCTTGCACTTGGCGCTCGTTCAGGGCCAAGATGTTGATGCCCGTGACCTCACAAATGGCCTTGTAGATCGGGATCAGGGCGTACCCGAACGCGAACATGCCGATGGCTATCACCACCAGCTTGCCAGTCATTTTGAGGTTTTCGGTGCGCACGCCCATGGTGTCAACGGCCCAACAACACAAACTTGGCGACAAAACCCGCGAAAAAGACGATGGCCACTGTCGCCAGGATCAAACCCAGCCGCACGTTTTTTTGACGGGTATCGCTCATGGTTGGTAACCCTCGGTTTTTCAGCCGATCACCTTGGTGGCGGTGGCGTCGAGTTTGGGTGGGTTTTCAAAGGTGTGGTGAGGAGCCGGCGACGGCACTTCCCATTCCAGACCTTCTGCACCTTCCCAGGGTTTTTGAGGCGCTTTTTCACCTTGGCCGCGCATGGCGGGCAGCACCACAAACAGGAAGAAATACACCTGTGCGATGCCGAAGAAGAAAGAGCCTACCGACGCAATGGCGTTGAAATCGGCGAACTGCATGGGGTAGTCGGCGTAACGGCGGGGCATACCGGCCAGACCCAAGAAGTGCATGGGGAAGAAGGTGACGTTGAAAGAGATCATCGACCACCAGAAGTGGATCTTGCCGCGGGTTTCGCTGTACATCACACCGGTCCACTTGGGCAACCAGTAATACACACCAGCGAACATCGCGAACAAGGACCCTGCCACCAGCACGTAGTGGAAGTGGGCGACCACGTAGTAGGTGTCTTGGAAGTTGATGTCAATGGGGGCCATCGACAGAATCAGGCCGGTAAAACCACCCACCGTGAACACAAAAATGAAACCCACGGCCCACATCATGGGGGTCTCGAAGGTCATGGAGCCCTTCCACATCGTGGCGATCCAGTTGAAGATCTTCACGCCCGTGGGCACAGCGATCAACATGGTCGAGTACATGAAGAACAGCTGGCCGGTCACGGGCATACCGGTCGTGAACATGTGGTGCGCCCACACGACGAACGACAGGATGGCGATGGAACCGGTGGCGTACACCATGGAGGCGTAACCAAACAGCTTTTTGCGGGCGAAAGCAGGCACCACCTGGCTCACGATGCCGAACGCCGGCAAGATCATGATGTAAACCTCGGGGTGGCCGAAGAACCAGAAGATGTGCTGGTACATCACCGGGTCACCACCACCAGCGGGGTTGAAGAAGCTGGTGCCGAAGTGGCGGTCGGTCAAGGTCATGGTGATCGCACCGGCCAGAACAGGCATCACAGCGATCAGCAGGTAGGCGGTGATCAGCCAAGTCCAAGCGAACATCGGCATCTTCATCAGCGTCATGCCAGGGGCGCGCATGTTGAGGATGGTCACGATGATGTTGATGGAGCCCATGATCGACGACGCGCCCAGGATGTGCATCGCAAAAATGGCTGCATCCATCGAGGGACCCATTTGCAGGGTCAGGGGAGCGTAGAGCGTCCAGCCGGCAGCGGGGGCGCCGCCAGGCATGAAGAAGGACAACACGATCATGGTGGCCGCAGGGATCATCAGCCAGAAGCTGAAGTTGTTCATGCGGGCAAAGGCCATGTCAGACGCGCCGATTTGCAGCGGGAGCATCCAGTTCGCAAAACCCACAAAGGCGGGCATGATGGCGCCGAACACCATGATGATGCCGTGCATGGTGGTGAACTGGTTGAACAACTCGGGGTTCACCAATTGCAGGCCCGGTTGGAACAACTCGGCACGGATACCCAGCGCCAACACCCCACCCACCATCAGCATTGCGAAGCTGAACAGCAGGTACAAAGTGCCGATGTCTTTGTGGTTGGTGGCGAACACCCAGCGGCGCCAACCTGCGGGCGCGTGGTGGTGGTCGTCGTGGTGGTGCGCATCGTGGTGGTCAAGAACTGCACTCATTGTGTATACCTCGTAATGTCAATTCAGCAATT
>JBEBBB010000344.1:0-4846 GCA_041158605.1 Pseudomonadota bacterium | reverse complement strand
CACCTGCCTGGCTACCGGCCCTCACCTCTTTGTAACCCCCAATGCAAATCGTTCAACGAACAGTCCCACCCCGAGCGGTTTGGGCCCTGGAACAAGCCGGTGTACACCCTCTGTTGGCACGCCTGTATGCCGCCCGAGGGGTCCAAAACCCGACCGAACTGGACGACCACCTGTCCCACCTGCTGCCCCCCCACACCATGGCAGGTACGGCCGAAGCGGCCACCTTGTTGGCACTGGCTTTGAAAAAAGGACAACGCATTTGTGTGGTCGCGGACTACGACTGTGATGGCGCCACCGCCTGTGCGACAGCGATTCGGGGTTTGCGGTTGTTGGGAGCCGCTTTGGGCCATCCCCCAGCACAGGTGTGTTACCTGGTCCCGGACCGCGTCAACGACGGTTACGGGCTAACGCCCCCTATTGCCGACCGGGTGCATGCGCTGGGCGCCGATGTGTTGCTGACCGTTGACAACGGTATTGCCAGTGTGGAGGGTGTGGCCCACGCACGGTCTTTGGGCTTGCAGGTGCTGGTTACAGACCATCACTTGCCAGCAGTGACCCATGGCACCCCGACGCTGCCCGAAGGGTGTGTGATTGTGAACCCCAACCAGCCCGGCTGTGGCTTCACCAGCAAGGCGATTGCGGGCGTGGGCGTGGTGTTTTATGTGCTCTTGGCCTTGCGGGCTTTGCTGCGCGAGCAAGGGGTTTTTGGGACCGGCACACAACCCCGAATCGACACCCTGCTGCCCCTGGTGGCATTGGGCACCGTGGCCGATGTGGTGCGGCTGGACGCCAACAACCGCCGCTTGGTGGCACAGGGCCTCAAGCGCATACGCGCCGGGGCCATGCCACCCGGTTTGCAAGCGCTGTTCCAAGCCGCAGGCCGACAAGCCCCACGCGCCAGCGCATTCGACCTGGGGTTCGCGCTGGGACCACGCTTAAACGCTGCGGGCCGCCTCGCCGACATGACCCTGGGCATTGAATGCCTGCTGACAGATGACGCCGGTCGGGCCACCGAGTTGGCGCAGGCCCTGGACGGTATCAACCGCGAACGGCAACAGATTGAAGGGGGGATGCGGGAACAAGCCCTCGCCCTGACCGACACCCTTTGGAACACCGACATCCCGCCACCGGCCGCACTCACCGTTTTTGATCCCAGTTTCCATGAGGGTGTTGTGGGCATCGTGGCCGCCCGGTTGAAAGACAAACACCACCGCCCCACGTTTGTGTTCGCGGCCAGCCAAGCGGTCGGCAAGGGGCATGAGCTCAAGGGATCGGGCCGCTCGATACCGGGTTTTCACCTGCGAGACGCCCTGGACCTGGTGGCCAAACGCCACCCGGGCCTGTTGCTGCGTTTTGGTGGGCACGCTGCCGCCGCTGGTTGCACCCTGCACCAAGAAGGCCTGACGCAGTTTGAACAGGCTTTCCAAGCGGTGGCCACCGAGTGGTTGGACGCCAGTGCCCTGGAACGACGGGTAGAAGCAGACGGCCCCCTGGAACCCAGCTACCGCCGGTTGGACGTGGTCGATACCTTGCAACAAGCGGTCTGGGGCCAGGGTTTTGCACCCCCCTTGTTTTGTGAGGAGGTGGAGGTCGTCGGCCAGCGGCTGGTGGCCCAAAAACACACGGCCCTGAAACTGCGGCACCGGGGCGAGCCGGTGGACGCCATGTGGTTTGGCCACACCGACCCCCTGCCCGCCCGGGCCACCTTGGCTTTTCGCCTGGAGGCCGACGAGTGGCAGGGGCAACGGCGTGTGCGGTTTATGGTGGAGGCGGCCCAGTGGTGACGCCCCCTGCCGTCCCATTGGTGTACGCCGACGACCACCTGCTGGTGTTTGACAAACCGGCAGGCCTGTTGTCGGTCCCAGGCCGGGGGCCAGACAAAGCGGATTGCCTAAGCGCCCGCGCCCAGGCGCTGTACCCTGACGCCTTGGTGGTGCACCGGCTCGACATGGGCACATCGGGCTTGTTGGTTCTGGCCCGTGGTGCGGTGGCCCAACGGCAACTGAGCATGGCTTTTGCCGAGCGCCAGGTGCACAAACGGTACGTGGCGGTGGTGGCAGGCAGCCCAGATACCCACAACGCCGACGCCGAGGGTTGGTCCCACATCCACCTGCCCCTGATCGTGGATTGGCCCAACCGCCCCCGCAGCAAGGTAGACCACCAGGTGGGCAAACCCAGCCACACCCGGTGGCGGGTGCTGGGCACAGGCTGCGTGGGGGGCCAACCCGCCACCGCCTTGGCTTTGGAGCCCGTGACCGGTCGGTCCCACCAGTTGCGGGTGCACCTGATGGCCTTGGGGCACCCCATCATCGGAGACGACCTTTACGCCCCAGCCGAGGTGCAGGCCGCTGCACCACGCTTGTTGCTGCACGCCTGCGAACTGGACCTGCCCCACCCCACCAGTGGCGAGCGGGTGGTTTTGCACAGCCCAGCCCCTTGGCAAGACACATGGCCCTGGTGCCAGCGGGACTGAAGTGACCGGAGGGGCTTCAGGCGGCGTTGGCTTGCAAGGCCGCCTCGGCCTCGGCCAACAAAACGGGGCCATGTTCGCGGGAACGGGGTACCGACCCCGCCACACCGGCCCGCACACGGGCCAAAAACTCCAGGTCGCCCAACACCCGCTGAGCGGCACTGGCCGCCCCATCCTGGTCCGTGTCGGGCAACAGCACCGCCACCCGGTGCTCCCCCAAACGGGCCACCAAGTCGGTGCTGCGCTTCATGGCACCGGCCACGGCCCGGGTGATGGTGGGCAAACGGTCTTCACTGGGCACAGACGACCCGGCGGCCGGCCATGTGATGTCCAGCAACACCACCGACAAGGGGGACTCGCTGCGGAAAGCCCGGGCCACCTCAGCGGCCAAACGGTCGTGGAAATAACGCGCGTCACCAGCTGCCATGTCGGGATCAAAAACGCCCTGGGCAGTCAAACGGTTTTGCAAGGCTTGGGCGCTGGCGGTCACCGCTGCCGCCGCAGCCAGGGCGTTGTCACGGGCCTGGGCCTGGGCGGCCAAGGCGGTGTACAACCGCCCCACCATGTTCAAAAGAGCGCGCTGGGCCTGCTCAGAGATGCCGGGGTCGTGCTCGTAAGCGTCGGCCGGTGACCGGCCCGCCCGCACGTCACGCACCTGACGGGCCATAGACGGGTCTACACCCAACACGTGCAGGCCTATCCACGACACCAAAAATCCCATCAAGCGGCCGTGCAAGTCGCGTTCGTTGCTGCGATCGGCCCACAACTCTCGCAAATTGATGATGAACTGCTCGTGTTGCCGCCGGTGCAGGCTTTGGTGGCGCTCGTCTAGGCCCAGCTCGCGCATCAAGGACTCTTCAGCGGCGAACTGTTGTCGGGCGTAACCCATGAGCTTGTCAAAAGCCCGGCGCAAGGCGGTGTCGCGGTCGGCCTCGCCCACCCCCGCATCAAACAAGGTGCCATGCAAGGCGTTGAAGATGTCGATCAACCCACGGTGTTGTTCATCCAGTTCGGGCAAACCGGTGCTGAAATGGGGGTCCCACACAAAAAACCGCATCGCGCTGCTCCAAGAACGGAAAGGGGCCACGCGCACCGGCACGGGGCCTGCAGCGCGTGGTCAGATCAGCGGCACGCCCGTTTTGCTCTGGATGAACTCGCGGGTCACACCGTCGGCCAGTTCCACCAGTTTAAGCCCTTCGGGCGTCACGTCCATCACACCCAGGTCGGTGATGATGCGGTCGACCACACCTTTGCCTGTTAGGGGCAGGGTGCAGTCGGCCAGGATCTTCAGGTCTTCGGTGCCGTCTTTTTTCTTGGCCACGTGCTCCATGAGTACGATCACGCGCTTCACACCCGCCACCAGGTCCATGGCACCGCCCATGCCCTTGACCATCTTGCCGGGGATCATCCAGTTGGCCAAATCGCCACTGGCGGTAACCTGCATGGCGCCCAGAATGGACAGGTTGATCTTGCCGCCACGGATCATGGCAAACGACTGGTCGCTGCCAAAAATCGACGAGCCTTTGATGGTGGTCACGGTTTGTTTGCCCGCGTTGATCAGGTCGGCGTTCACCTCATCATCATAGGGAAAGGGGCCGATGCCCAGCATGCCGTTTTCGCTTTGCAGCCACACCTCGATGTCTTGCGGTACGTGGTTGGCCACCAGGGTGGGGATACCGATACCGAGGTTGACGTAAAAGCCGTCTTGCAGTTCACGGGCCGCACGCGCGGCCATCTGGTCTTGGGTCCAGGGCATGTTAGGGCTCCTTAAGCGCGGGGGGTGGTGGTGCGTTTTTCGATGCGTTTTTCCGGTGTGGGGTTGACCACAATCCGGTGCACGTAAATGCCAGGCAGGTGCACGTCATCGGGGGCGATCTCACCGGTTTCCACCAAGCGCTCCACCTCGACGATGCACACCTTGCCAGCGGTGGCCGCAGCGGGGTTGAAGTTGCGGGCCGTGAGGTTGAACCGCAGGTTGCCGGAACGGTCGGCCACATCGGCCTTGACCAGCGCGACATCCGGGAACAGCGCGTGTTCCATCACATAGGTTTCGCCGCCAAACTCGCGTGTCTCTTTGCCCTCGGCCACCAAGGTGCCCACACCGGTTTTGGTGAAAAACGCGGGGATGCCCGCGCCACCGGCGCGCAGCTTCTCGGCCAGGGTGCCCTGGGGGGTGAACTCCAAAGCCAATTCGCCCGCCAGGTACTGGCGTTCGAACTCCTTGTTTTCGCCCACGTAAGACGAAATCATTTTTTGGATCTGGCGGGTCTGCAAGAGCTTGCCCAGGCCAAAGTCGTCCACCCCCGCGTTGTTGGAGATGGCGGTCAGGTTTTTGGCGCCGCTGTCGCGCAGGGCGTCGATCAGGGCCTCGGGAAT
>JBEBBB010000343.1:0-5666 GCA_041158605.1 Pseudomonadota bacterium | reverse complement strand
TGACCTTCATGGTCATCACCTTGATCTTGTTGCTGGTGGGGTCAAAGTCCCCCGATTTCAGCCGGTTCTCTACCGGCAGCTTGCGTTGCGCCAGGGTGCGGGCGCACAGGTCGCGCGTTTTGGTGTCCGCGCACAGCACGGCCATGTCGCCCCAGGCAAAGCCCTCTTGGTGGACCTGGGCCAAGTGGTCGGCAATGGCTTCTGCTTCCGCCTGCAGGGTAGGCAGTTTGATGATCAAGGGCTCTTGCCCCTCGCGCCCGCAGCTCACGGGTTTCAGCAAGGGGATGCCGTCGTCGTCTTTGTCGTCCGCGGTCAATAGATCGGCGGCGACGAGGCTGGCGGTGTGCAGTATCTGGCGGGTGTTGCGGTAGTTGATCTTGAGGATGGTGGTGCGCCCCTGCGCCTGTATGCCCACGCTCTTGAAGCTGAACTGTTTGCTGCGCGCGCGCTCGTAAATGCTCTGCGCGTCGTCGTACAGCACCAGCAGGCTGTTGGTGGTGGGGTCCACCATCTGGGTCACCAGCTTGAGCCATTCGGGCGCGAAGTCGTGGCCCTCGTCGATCATCACCGCTTGGTATTGGCCGCTGGGGATTTGCTTGCGGTCCACGCCACGGATGACGTTGTCCACCATCTCGTCAAACAGGCGCGGGCCCTGTGCGGGAATCCTTTGCCCATAGGCCACCAACTGTTCGCGGCACCATTTGTGAAAATGCCGCACATGCACCCGGCCGCCCAGGCCCTTGGCCTGCATCACGCTGTTCAACTTCACGCCCAGCGGCTCGTTAAAGCAGAGGATGAGGATGGGCTTGCTGCTCACCGTGCTGGCCTTGGCCAGGTACTCCGCGCGGTAGCCCAGGATCATGGTCTTGCCCGAGCCCGCCACGCCGTGGATGACACGGTGCCCATCCCCCAGGCTGCGGGCCAGCTGCTCCTGTTGCAGGTCCATCACCCGCATGATGCTGGGCAGTTCGGCGCTTTCATCAACATCTGGGTCGGCCCCGTCAAACAGCTGGCCGCTCACCTGCACCCGCACCTCGGGGAACAGGATCCAGCGCACCCGGTCCAGTTGCGGCAGCGACATGGCACCGCCCATCATGAAGGGGAACATGTCCCACAAGCGGCTTTGCAGGGCCTCGGGGTCGACCTGTTCGGTCATCTCGTCTTGGCACACCACGCGGTGCGGTTCGATGGCGTGGAACAACTCGGCCTTGTCGAACTGGGCGCGGGTGATGTTAGGCAACACCACGCCGTAGCTCCAGGGAAAAGCCAGTTTGCCTTGGTGCCGACCGCCCGGTTGCACCAACTGGGGGTCGCGCTCCAGCGCGTGAACCACCTGGTGGGCGTATTGCCTGGCCTGCTCCAGGGGGTTGGGGATGGTTTTGGGGCCGTGGTCGCTGTGGATGCGCCAGGTCTGTTTGTTGACCTCTTGCAAGGTGGACAACCGGAAGTCCTTGACCTCCAGAATCAACACCCCCCGGCGCGGGTGCATGACCACAAAGTCGGGGTGTTGGTGCTTGGGCCCCACGGCCACGTCGTACCAGAGCAGGTAGTCGCTGTCGAGCTTTTGCTCCAGCCGATCGGCCACGCGCCGCTCACCGCTGGTCATGCGGGACACGCAGCTCCCCAACGCTGGTATCAGTGTGGCCATCCCTTGCCCTGTGTTCAGTGCTTTTGTGGCATTTTGCACCAAAACACCTACGCAACAGGCCTGGCCCACCAGCCGCCCGGCCGCGGCGCCGCGCGGCCCCGCGCCTCACAACTTCGACACGCGCTCCAGCTCGCTCCGGAACAGCCTGACCACGGCCGGGTCGTAAGACGCCGCGAACTTGTCGTGCACGGGCTTGACCTCGGCACGCATGCGCGCCTGTTCGGCTGGCGCGATCTCGTTCAGCACCATGCCCTTGGCCTTGAGCTCGGCCACGGCCTTGCTGGACACCTCGCGGCTCACCACGCGTTGGTGGTTTTGGGCTTCGGTGGCCGCGTCCTGGATCAGCTTTTGTTCGGCGGCCGACAACCGGTCCCAAAACCGCTTGCTGATCTGGATGGGGTTGGTGGCGTACACATGGTTGGTTTCGCTCACAAACCGGTTCACCTCGTAAATTTTGCTGGACAAGATCACCGCGTAAGGGTTCTCTTGGCCGTCCACAGCCTTGCTCTCCAGCGCGCCGTACAGCTCGGCAAACGGCATGGGCACGGGGTTGGCCTTGAACGCTTTGAAGGTGTCGATGAACACGGGGTTGGGGATCACGCGCAGCTTCAGGCCATCCAGGTCTTCACCCTTGGTGATGGGGCGTTTGCTGTTGGTCACGTTGCGAAAGCCCAGGTCAAAAAAGCCCAGCACCACAATGCCTTTGTCGGCCAGCCGGGCCGCCAGCATTTTGCCCAGCGGGCCATCGACCATGGCATCGGCCTGGCGCGCGTTGCTGAACAGGAAGGGGAAGTCGAGCAAACCAAACTCTTTGACCACGCCCGCCAAAGACGTGGTCGACGCGACCAGCATCTCTTGCACACCGCCCATCAGCGCGCCCTGCTGTTGCAGCTCGTTGCCCAGCTGGCTGCTGGCGAATTCGTTGACCTTGATCTTCCCGCCGCTTTTGGCGGCCACCAGCTCGGCGAATTTTTTCACCCCCAAGCTGGTGGGGTGGTCCGGGTTGTTCAGGTGCCCGAATTTGATGGTGCGCTCTTGGATGTCTTGGGCCCAGGCGGCCGTGCCGGCGGCCAGCAGGCCCAGCGCCGCGACCCATGTGATCAGTTTGGTTTTCATGTCGTCTCCTGTGGTGGTGGGTAAGGGGTGAAAGGGGCGGCCCATCAGGCCATGTCGGGGGGCGTGGCGGTGTAGGCCAACGCAAACAGCTGGCACGGGGTGTCGGGAACCGCGCCCCAGTCGTGCAACGCGGCCTCGGACAATTCGGTGGCTGCGATGTGTTCCAAGGCCGCCAGGCTGTAACCGCTGACCACCACGATCCAATCGGCCGCGCGGTCGGTGTTGCCGCGGATGCGTTGCTCGGTGGTCGGGGCCATCTGGGGGGCTTGGTGGCGGAGCACGTGCAGCCCCACGGTCCCTGGGCGCCCAGCGACCGACGTGGCCAGCGTGTCAAGGTGGTGTTGCAGACTGGCCTCCCCGGCTGCGCCGGGAGAGCAGCGCAGCGTCAGGGCGTAGCGGGCGGTCAACCCGCCGTGGCTGCTGACCACTTGGCACTGGGTGCGAACCATATTTCGGTGCAAGGGCATCATCCGGGTGGACCAGGGGGTGGGGGCGTTGAGCCGCGCCACATAGGGTGCCGATGCCAGCACCGCGTGGTCTTGCAGCTCGTACACCACAAAAAAGCCCTCCCCGCCCGACACATCGGTCCACCGGGAGGCCCGCAAAAACCCGGGTATCGACAACCGTTCCGGGAAGTGTTCGTGGGCGTGCCAGTGGGCCCACTCCTCGCGCACGTTGTCTGACACATCCCACCACATGGCCAACGCGGCCTTTCCAAGCATTGCCATGGTTCACCTCAAAGGCGTTCGGCCACCGCCCGCACAGCGAGCAGGTAGCCCATGGGGCCCAGACCGCAAATGACACCGTGTGCCACTTGGGAGACCAGGGAGTGTGTGTAGGGGGCCGGTCGCTGGTGAATGTTGGTGAGGTGCACCTCGATCAGGGGTTTGCTCAACAGCTTCAGCGCGTCCAGCACCGGCACCGACCCGAACGAAAAACCCGCCGGGTTGATGACCACCGCGGCACCCTTTTGGGCCGCCTCTTGGATCCAGTCCACCAACACGCCCTCGTGGTTGGTTTGGCGAAAGTCGCAGTCCAGGCCCAGCGACTGGGCCAGCTCTTGGCAGGCCGTTTCGATCTCGGCCAAGGTGGTCTTGCCGTACAAGCCCGGCTCGCGCAACCCGAGCATGTTCAGGTTGGAACCGTTGAGGACAAACAGGGGGTGTGGCATGGTGTGTGGGTCGGTGGTTTGTCGGGATTGTGGGCGGCTGTGAAAAGCCCGTTTCCAAATTGGAAACTTTTTTCATATTGTGGAATAATCCAAAAAACACCCCCCACAAAACCCAACATGACACTCGCGCTTGACCGGGGTTTGTCCCTCATAGAACAGCTGTGCGGCCAACCCGAAGGCCTGTCTTTGACGGCTTTGGCAGACGGGCTGGACATCCCCCCCAGCGCCTGCCACCGCCTGCTCACAGAGCTGCAAAGGCGGGGTTATGTGCGGCAGTTGCGCAGCCAAGGCGCTTACGTGCTCACGGTCAAGGTGGCGGCCATCGGGCTGGAGTTGCTCAGCAGCAAGGGCATCGTTGACATCGCAGAACCCATACTCGAACGGCTGGCCGACGCCTCCGGGGAACTGGTTCGTTTGTCCATCGTTGACGACGACCGGCTGGTGTGGGTGGCCAAGGCACAAGGCACGCGCAAGGGCCTGCGCTACGACCCCGACATGGGGATGGACGCCCGCCTCTCGTGCACGGCCTCGGGGCACGCGTGGCTGCTGACGTTAAGCGACGAACGGGCCCTGGAACTGGTCAGCCGGCAAGGCTTTGGGCAGCCCAAGGCGTATGGCCCCAAGGCCCCCACCACCGTGGTGTCCTTGCTGAACATGCTGCACGCGGCCCGCCAGCGGGGTTACGCGGTGATCGATGAGGTGTTTGCCCCCGGCATGACGGCCATGGCCGCCCCGGTGGTCAGGGGCTCGGAAACGGTCGGGGTGGTCAGCATTGCCGGCCCCCGCCAGCGGCTGACCCTGGAGCGCATCGAGCAACTGGCGCCTGCCGTGCTGGCCGCCACGGCAGAGCTGGGGCCCATCAGCCGGATCTCAACCCTGTCGGGCAAACCCCAGCTGGGGCGGTCCTGAGGCCTGCGTGGTGGACAACCGCACCGGCGTGCGCCCCCACCCCCAGCGCCACAGAGGCCGTGGCCTGGGTGCGGGTTTTGTTGCACCAATAAACCCAAATTGGGTACAATAAAACCCATTATGGGTATTATTCAAACAGATCACCCGTCGGCTGTCGCAGACGCCCTGTTCCCCAAGGTGCGGCAACGCGTTTTGGGCGTTTTGTTCGGATCCCCCGGGCGCAGCTTCTACACCAACGAAGTCATTGCGATGGTGCAATCGGGTGCGGGCGCCGTCCAAAGGGAATTGGCCGATTTGGCGGGTGCGGGACTGTTGATGGTCAGGCAACAAGGCAACCAAAAACATTTTCAAGCCAACCCCGCCTCCCCTGTTTATGCCGAGCTCAGGGCGTTGGTGCTCAAAACCACAGGGCTGGCCCATGTGCTTCAAAAAGCGTTGGAGCCGTTAACGCCACAAATCAAGCAGGCTTTTGTTTTTGGTTCGATCGCCAAGCAACAGGACACGGCCACCAGCGATGTCGACCTGTTGGTTGTGAGCGATGAACTCCGTTATGGCGATCTGTTCAACCACCTGGAAGCACCCAGTCAACAACTGGGGCGAACCATCAACCCCGTGCTTTACAGTGCCGCCGACTTCCAAAATCGACAAACCAGTGACAATGCGTTTGTCACCCGCGTGATGCAACAGCCAAAAATATGGCTGATAGGCCAGGAGGAACCACCCCCATATGCAAGCGTCCACCCCACTTGAAAACCTCAGCAGACCGGGCGGATCGTTCAAACCCGAGCCCCCCGACAAAGCCGAAATGGCCGGTTTGGTTCG
>JBEBBB010000342.1:0-5771 GCA_041158605.1 Pseudomonadota bacterium | reverse complement strand
TGGGCGTGCGCGCCATCGCCACCCCGCTGGCCTGTGGCAACACCGTGATCCTGAAAGGCAGCGAAAACTGCCCCCGCACCCACGCCCTCATCATCGAGGCGCTGCAAGAAGCCGGTTTCCCTCCCGGTGTGGTGAACTACATCACCAACGCCCCCGCCGACGCGGGCGCGGTCGTCGAGGCCATGGTGGCCCACCCCGCGGTGCGGCGTGTCAACTTCACTGGGTCCACCAAAGTGGGCAAGATCATCGCGGCCACCTGCGCGCGTTACCTCAAGCCGGTGGTGTTGGAGCTGGGCGGCAAAGCCCCCATGGTGGTGTTGGACGATGCCGACATCGACGACGCGGTGAACGGCGCGGCCTTCGGTTGTTTTGCCAACAGCGGCCAGATCTGCATGAGCACCGAGCGCCTGATCGTGGACCAGAAAGTGGCCGACGCTTTTGTGAAAAAATTTGCCGATAAGGCCAAGGCCCTGCCCCTGGGCGACCCGCGCAAACCCGATCCGGTGGTGTTGGGTTCGGTGATCGGCATGGGCACCGTGCACCACTGCAACGAACTGATTGATGACGCCTTGGCCAAAGGCGCCAAGTTGTTGTGTGGCGGCAAAGCCGAGAACACCCTGATGCCCGCTACCTTGCTGGACCACGTGACCCCCGCCATGCGCATTTACCACGAGGAAACGTTTGGCCCGGTCAAGTGCATTGTGCGGGTCCAGGACACGGCCGAGGCCATTGCTTGCGCCAACGACAACGCCTACGGCCTGAGCGCTGCGGTGTTTGGCCGGGACATCGCCCGTGCCTTCAACGTGGCCCGCAAAATCGACTCGGGCATCTGCCACGTGAACGGCCCCACCGTGCACGACGAGGCGCAAATGCCTTTTGGGGGTGTGAAGGGCAGCGGCATCGGCCGTTTTGGGGGCAAGGCGGGCATCGCCGAGTTCACCGAGTTGCGCTGGATCACCCTGCAGACCACGCCCCGGCACTACCCGTTCTGAAGCTGTTGGGGGCGTTGCGCCTGTGGGTGCAACGCCCGGGTTTGGCACCGGTGGGCCGTCGGTGCGAAAATCCATGGCATGAACGCCGTGAACACCACCGAACTGATGAACACCCTGGGCTCGCAGGCCAAAGCGGCCTCGGCCCTGATGGCCAAGGCCGGCGCCGCCACCAAGGTGCGTGCCCTGCGTGGCCTGGCCGCCTTGCTGCGGGCCAACGTGGCCGCCCTGCAGCTGGAAAACGCCAAAGACCTGGACCGCGCCCGCGCTGCCGGTTTGGCCGAGCCCATGGTGGACCGGCTCAAACTCACCCCCAAGGCGATCGAGACCTGTGCCGAAGGCTGCGAGCAGTTGGCTGCCATGCCCGACATCATTGGCGACATCGTGGGGTTAAAACAGCAGCCCAGCGGTATCCGCGTGGGCCAGATGCGGGTGCCCATCGGCGTGTTTGGCATGGTGTTTGAAAGCCGGCCCAACGTGACCATCGAAGCGGCCAGCCTGTCGATCAAAAGCGGCAACGCCTGCATTTTGCGGGGGGGCTCCGAGGCCATCGACAGCAACCGCGCCCTGGCCGTGTTGGTGCGCCAGGCCTTGGTGGACGCGGGCCTGCCCGCCGACGCCGTGCAGCTGGTGCCCACCACCGACCGCGAGGCCGTGGGCCAGCTGATCACCATGCCCCAGTACGTGGACGTGATCATCCCCCGGGGTGGCAAAGGCCTGATCGAGCGCATCAGCCGCGAGGCCAAGGTGCCCGTGATCAAACACCTGGACGGCAACTGCCACACCTACGTGGACGACCCCTGCGACCTGGCCATGGCCGTGAAGGTTGCCGACAACGCCAAAACCCAAAAATACAGCCCCTGCAACGCCACCGAAAGCCTGCTGGTGGCCCGTGGGGTGGCCGCCGACTTCTTGCCCCGCATCGGGGCCGTCTACGCCGCCAAGGGTGTGGAGATGCGCTGCTGCCCCGAGGCCAAGGCCTTGTTGGCGGGCGTGGCGGGGGCCCAGCTGGCCGACGCCACCGAACAAGACTGGTTCGAGGAGTACCTGGCCCCGGTGATCAGCGTGAAGGTGGTGGACGGCCTGGACGCCGCCATCGCCCACATCAACCACTACTCCAGCCACCACACCGAGTCCATCCTCACCACCCACCACATGCACGCCCAGCGCTTCCTGCGCGAGGTCGACTCCAGCAGCGTGATGGTCAACGCCAGCACCCGCTTTGCCGATGGGTTTGAGTATGGCCTGGGCGCCGAAATCGGCATTTCCACCGACAAGTTCCACGCCCGTGGCCCGGTGGGTGTCGAGGGCCTGACCTCGCTGAAATACGTGGTGCTGGGCGAGGGCGAGGTCCGCGGTTGACCCTGGCCCTGCGGGAGCAGGGGGCCAGCGGCCAGCAGCTGTCGCCCGCCGGTCTGGCCTACCAACGCGCTTGGGACCGGGTTCAACGCTTGCAAACCCAGCTGGCCGATATGGATGCGGCCGCCCTAACCCACCACGCCGCCATGGCCCAGCTGCTACCCCCTTGGCGCGCGGCCTACCGTGCCCACTTGCAGGCGGTGGTGCAGGCCTTGGGGGCGGCTTTGGCCCATGGTGGACCGGGCCTTTCACCCACCCAACGCCGCACCGCACAAGCGGCCCTGCAAGCCCACGCCGATGCCCTGGCCAGCCTTGCGCAGCCCCGTGTCCGCAGCGAACCTGAACCCGAGCCCGACGCCGGTCCGGAACACGCCGCACCCGGCGCGGCGCCCGATCCCCAGGCGGCCAAGCGCGCCGCCCGCCAGGCCAAACGCGAGCAACGCGCTGCACGCCAGCGGGCCACCCCCGCCGGTCAGGCCGACGTCCTGGCCCAACAGGGGGCCGACACCACGTTGCGCGCCTTGTACCGCCAGCTCGCCAGCGCCCTGCACCCCGACCGCGAGCCCGAGGGCCCGGCGCGGGACCGCAAAAACGCCCTCATGGGCGAGGCCAACGCGGCCTACCAGCGGCAAGACATGGCGGCCTTGCTGCGCTTGCAGCACACCGTGTTGGCAGAAGCATCCACACCGCCAGACACCACACAAGCGGCGGGCACCGACCAACGCTTGGCGGCCTTGGCCCGTTTGCTGCAGCAACAGGCCGCCGACCTGGACCGCCAACGCCAGGCGGCCCAGCAGCGCTGGTGGGCGGTGTTGGTTTTGCCCCAGGGCACCCCACTAACTGCGGCCCACTTGGCCAGCGTGTGGGCCAGGGCGCAAGCCGAGAAGGTCGCCAACGAAGCGGCCATGGCGGCCGAACTGGCCCAATTGCAGCGGCCCAACACCCTCAAGGGGTGGCTGAACGGGTGGCGGGAGCGGTTGGACGGCTGAACCCGTCCGGGTTCACAACAGCCGCTTTGAAGTTGCGTGGCACATGGGGAACAACCATGGGTCGCCATGGCTGGGTTTGTGTCGGTTTTTTTTGACAAATTGCTTTGTCTAACAGGTCAACGTGCTTTTAAGTCGTTGATTTTTAGGAAAGAAACCGACAGGGTTTGGTTTTTTCTTGTGGCGGGTTCGGAGACTCCACACACACACCATGAAAAACACCAAAACGCATGCAACTCGCTGGCTGCTCGGTTTGTGCCTGTCCGCACCACTGGCCCAAGCCGCCGTGGTTGTTGATTACAACGGTTTTGCCGACCTGAGCGGCCTGACTACCATCGGCAGCGCCACCACCGCCCTAACGGCGGATGGCACCGTTCTGCGGCTCACGCCGGCTTCCAGCAACAAAACAGGTGCCGCCTACAGCACCTCGGCCGTCACTTTGGGTGTGAACGCGACCTTCAGCACCACCTTCCAGTTTCGGTTCACATCCGCTGGGGGCTGGGACCCCGCCGATGGGATTGTGTTTGTGCTGGCCGCCAGCACCTCGGGCATCGGCTCTGCGGGTGTGGGCATGGGCTACTCGGGTGTGGGCAACAGTGTTGGGATCGAGTTCGACACCTACAACAACGCGGGTTACAACCTGGGCAACAACGATGGCAACAGCAGCAACCACGTGTCAATTGACACGAACGGTGTGTTGTCAAACACGGCCCTCACCAACGTTTACGGCAACGGCTCTTGTGGTTTCACCAACGGCACACCCCGCCAAAACGACCACACGGTGGACGGTTGCATGTCCAACGGCCACCTCTGGAGCGTGGCCATCGCCTACGACGGCCAGTTTTTGTCGGTAGACCTGACCGATCCCGCCAAGGGCACGGTGTTTCACGCCATTCAAGACCACGCCATCGATATCGCGGGCGTGCTTGGCACCAACCAAGCGTACGTGGGCTTCACATCGGGAACGGGGGCGGGTTGGCAAAACCACGACATCGTGAACTGGCAATTCGCCAGAACACTGGAACTGGTGGAGCCGCTGAACACGGTCCCCGAACCAGGGTCCTTGGCCTTGTTGGGCGCCGGGTTGGGCTTGCTGGGCTGGAGCCAAATGAAAAAACGGTTCGGTCATTCTGCGCATGAACGGGCCAACAAAGCCGGTTGAAAACCAAGGCGCCACCGGAGATAATTGCTAATCGAAGTTTCAACTTTCGATTAGCAAAATGATACCTCGCCACGCTACCGCCACTTTGCACCGATTGGCCTTGGGTTTTCCCATTGTGGCCATCACGGGGCCACGCCAGTCGGGCAAAACCACCTTGGCCAGAGCCCTGTTTGGGGGCAAGCCGTATGTGTCGCTGGAAAACCCCGACGAGCGGGCGTTTGCAGAATCCGATCCCAAGCGGTTTCTGGCCCGTTTCCCCGATGGGGCGGTGCTGGACGAGGTGCAGCGTTGCCCCGATTTGCTGTCTTGGCTGCAAACCCTGGTGGATGAACGCCAGCGCATGGGTGATTTTGTGCTCACGGGGTCGGCGCAGCTGGATTTGATGGCCGGTATTGCGCAATCGCTGGCGGGCCGGGTGGGTCGGGTTGAGTTGTTGCCCTTGTCTGGCGCAGAGTTGGGGGGGGCGCACAGCCCCCCTGACCTGGACAGCCTGTTGTTCAAAGGGGGTTACCCCAGCCTTTACGACAGGGTGTTGGCCCCTGGTGACTGGTTTGCCAACTATGTGGGCACCTACGTGGAGCGCGACGTGCGCCAGCTGTTGGCCGTGCGCGACCTGACCCAGTTCCAGCGTTTTGTGCGTCTGTGTGCGGCCCGTTCAGGGCAATTGTTGAACCTGGCTGCCTTGGGCGCTGATTGTGGTGTATCCGCGGTCACGGCCCGGGAATGGGTGTCGGTGTTGGAGACCAGTTACCTGGTCACCCGCTTGCAGCCTTACCACGCCAACTTTGGCAAACGGCTCACCAAAACCCCCAAACTGTATTTTCTGGATGTGGGCCTGATGGCCTGGTTGTTGGGCATACGGGACACCGCCACCTTGTCCACGCACGCGGCGCGGGGGGCTTTGTTTGAAACCTGGGCGGTGTCGGAGTTGGTGAAACAGCGCTTCAACGCGGGTGAGCCTGCTGGCCTGCATTTTTGGCGGGACAACACCGGCCACGAGGTGGACGTGGTGTACGAAACCCCCCAGGGTCTGCAGGGCATAGAGGTCAAATCGGGCAGCACCTTTGCCAGCGATTGGCCCCGCGCCATCACCAAATGGGCCGCTATGGTGCCGGGGCCGGTGTGCATGCCGCGCATCGTTTACGGTGGCGATGGGGCTTACCAGCGCCAAGGCTGCGGCGTGCAGGGCTGGCAAGCGTTTGCCGCCAACCCCTTGGGCGTTTAACGACCCACGCTGGCGGCCCCCATGGCCTCCAGCTGCGCCACAAACACCGC
>JBEBBB010000341.1:0-2956 GCA_041158605.1 Pseudomonadota bacterium | reverse complement strand
GCGCACACCATCACTTTGCGAACGTAAGGCGATTTGGGGGACCAGTGCAGTTGCATGTCAGATCACACCGGCGGTGTGCAGGTTTTGAATGGCGGTGGGGTCGTAACCCAGTTCTTGGAGTATGGCCTCGGTGTGTTGGCCCAGCAAAGGCGGGGCGGCCAAGTTGGGCAGCGTGGCCTCGGCAAAGCGCATGGGGCTGCCCACCTGGGGCACGTCCACCCCACAGGGGTGGGGCACGTGTTTCAACAAACCCCGTGCTTGCACCTGCGGGTCTTGGAACACCTCGGGCACGGTGTTGATGGGGCCGCAGGGCACCCCGGCCTGGTCCAGAGCAGCGATCAGATCGGCGCGTTGCCAGCTGGCGAACGCCCCGCGCAACAGGGCTGAGAGGTCACCGATGTGCCGCACTCTGGCGGCGTTGGTCGCGTAACGCGGGTCGGTGGCCCACCCGGGTTGGCCCAGCACGGCGCACAACTTGGCAAACTGCCCATCGTTGCCCACCACCAAAATCGCGTCGCCGTCGGCACAGCGGTACACGTCTTGGGGTTGTATGTTGGGGTGGGCGTTGCCGTTGCGGCTGGGCACCTTGCCCGACACCAGGTGGTTCATCGCCTGGTTGGCCAAGGTGGCCACCTGCACGTCCAGCATGCCGATGTCGATGTAATCGCCCCGACCGGTTTCATTGCGGCGGGCCAAGGCGGCCAGCACCGCCACCGCGGTGTACATACCGGTCATGAGGTCGACAATCGGCACCCCCACCTTTTGCGGGCCACCGCCGGGTCGGCCGTCTTTTTCGCCGGTCACGCTCATCAGCCCGCCCATGGCCTGGATCAAAAAATCGTAGGCGGGTTGGTCGCGCCGAGGGCCGGTTTGGCCGAACCCGGTGACCGAGCAGTAAATCAAGCGGGGGTTGATGGCCCGCAGCGAGGCCTCGTCCAAGCCGTAGCGGGCCAAGGTACCGGCTTTGTAGTTCTCCAGCACGATATCGGCCTCCATGGCCAGCTCGCGGACGATGCGCTGGCCTTCGGGCTGGTCCAGGCTCAAGGTGATGGAGCGTTTGCCCCGGTTGACCGCCAGGTAGTAACCGGCTTCGCGGGTGTCTTGGCCGTTGGCGTCTTTCAGAAACGGGGGGCCCCAAGAGCGGGTGTCGTCACCAGCGCCCGGGCGTTCAACTTTGATGACACTGGCTCCCAGGTCGGCCAGCACCTGGGCGGCCCAGGGGGCGGCCAGGATGCGGCTGAGGTCCAGAACCTTGACGTGGGACAGGGGGCCGTTGGGCGTGTTCATGCGTTTCAAGAGGGGAGTCGGTAACAGCTTCCCACTCTAGGCACCTCCCCCCTTCGGGGCTATAGGCCGTGGCGCAATGCAGACATGCGCCGCCAGACAAGGCACGCCTACAGGCGTTCAAACACCTGGGCGTTTGGCCAGTTCTAGTTTGGCGATGGCGTTGCGGTGCACCTCGTCCGGGCCATCCACCAAACGGACCGTGCGCTGGTGGGCGTAGGCCTCGGCCAGCCAGAAGTCTTGGCTCACACCCCCGCCGCCGTGGGCCTGGATGGCCCAGTCCACCACCTGGCACGAAACGTTCGGTGCCACCACCTTGATCATGGCGATTTCGGCGCGGGCGTTTTTGTTGCCCACCGTGTCCATTTTCCAGGCCGCGTTCAGGGTGAGCAAGCGGGCCTGGTCGATCATGCAGCGGGACTCGGCGATGCGCTCGTGCCACACCGATTGCTCGGCCAGCGGTTTGCCAAAGGCCACGCGCTCGCGCAAACGGGCGCACATCAGCTCCAGCGCCCGCTCGGCCGCCCCAATGGAGCGCATGCAATGGTGGATGCGGCCGGGGCCCAAGCGGCCTTGAGCGATTTCAAAGCCGCGGCCCTCACCGAGCAGCACGTTTTCAACCGGTACCCGCACGTTCTCAAGCACGATTTCCATGTGGCCGTGGGGGGCGTCGTCGTAGCCGAACACCGACAGGTGCCGTTTCACAGTCACCCCCGGGGTGGTGCGGGGCACCAGCACCATGGACTGTTGGGTGTGGCGGGGGGCGTCCGGGTCGGTTTTGCCCATCACAATAAAAAGCTGGCAGCGGGGGCTGCCGGCACCGGACGAAAACCATTTGCGGCCGTTGATGACGTAGTGGTCGCCGTCGCGTTCGATCCGGCACTGGATGTTGGTGGCGTCGGACGAGGCCACCGCTGGTTCGGTCATCAAAAACGCGGACCGGATCTCGCCCGCCAACAGGGGGCGCAGCCACTGGGCCTTCTGGGCCTCGGTGCCGTAACGCTCCAGGGTTTCCATGTTGCCGGTGTCGGGGGCGGAGCAGTTGAACACCTCGCCCGACCACACCACCCGGCCCATCACCTCGCACAAGGGGGCGTAGTCCAGGTTGGACACGCCACCATCGCCTTGGTAGGGGTGGGGCAAAAACAGGTTCCACAAACCCGCGGCCTTGGCCAGGGGTTTGAGTTCTTCGATCACCGGTACCACCTGCCAGGGGTTGCCCGCTTGGCGCATGGCGTCGAGCTCGTGGTGGTAACGCGCTTCGTTGGGGTAAATGTGGGCGTCAAAAAACGCGTTGAGGCGCTGCAGCAGCTCGGCTGCGCGGGGGGATGGTTCGGCGAACATGGGCGGCTCCTGGGTGTGGCGGTGCGCGCCAACACAAACAACCGGCGCGCGCGTGAACACGCATTACAGACCCCGGGCCCCCTGGTGCGCGATCACCCACGCGACACGGTGTCGCGCAGGGCTCAACGGCCCACGAACTGCGGCGCGCGTTTTTCAGCAAAAGCCCGTTGCGCCTCTTTGGCGTCTTCGGTTTTGCCGATCTGGGCGGTCATGTCTTGCTCGTAGCGGTAGCCGTCGCGCAGGCTCATGTCCTCGATCACGTTCAAGGTGTGTTTGCCCATGCGGGTGGAGACAGGGCTTTTGGCCGCGATGGTGTGGGCGATGTCCA
>JBEBBB010000340.1:0-5940 GCA_041158605.1 Pseudomonadota bacterium | reverse complement strand
GGGTGCGGTTCCAGTTCCTTGACACCGCCATGGTCGGGCCTGACTTGCGCCTGCGGGCGCAAAAAACGGCTTAAAACCACTTGAAAAGCCCGTGGGCCGACCGTTGGCCCGCTTTCCTGCGAAAATAGCGGGATGTTTACCGGCATCATCACCGGCCTGGGGCGCATCGCCGCCGTCGAGGCCTTGGGCAGTTCTTTGCAACACGGCAAGCGCCTTACCATTGAAGCGCCTCCGGGTTACCTGGATGACGTGGGCCTGGGCGACAGCATCGCCATCAACGGCGCCTGCATGACCGTGACCACACTGACCCCTGCAGAACAACGGTTCACCATCGACGTGTCCGCCGAATCGCTGGACAAAACCGCGGGTTTGGACCAAACCGGCCCGGTCAACCTGGAAAAGGCCTTGCGCGCGAACGACAGGCTGGGCGGGCACCTGGTGTCGGGCCATGTGGATGGCATAGGCACCGTGGCCCACTTTGGCCCGGTAGGGGAAAGCTGGGACCTGCAGGTGCAAGCACCCCTGGAACTGGCCAAATACCTGGCCTACAAAGGTTCGATCACGGTGAACGGCGTGAGCCTGACCGTGAACAGGGTGGTTGACGCCCCCGGCGCCTGCACCTGCCACATCAACCTGATCCCCCACACCGTGCAAAACACCGCACTGGGCCACCTGCAAGCGGGCAGCCCCGTGAACTTGGAAATCGATCTCATCGCGCGTTACGTGGAGCGCATGCTGGGGTCCACCCTCACCCCCTCTGAAGGCGTTACCGCATGAGCAACACCCAACCCGTGCCGATATCCCCGGTGGAAGACATCGTGGCGGACATGAAGGCCGGCCGCATCGTCATTTTGGTCGATGAAGAAGACCGCGAGAACGAAGGCGATTTGGTTCTGGCCGCCGACCACGTGACCCCCGAGGCCATCAATTTCATGGCCCGTTATGGGCGTGGCCTGATTTGCCTGACGCTGACACGCGATCGCTGCGAACGCCTGCAGTTGCCCCCGATGGTGCCCCGCAACGGCACCAAGATGGGCACGGCGTTCACCGTCTCCATTGAGGCGGCCGAAGGCGTGACCACGGGTATTTCTGCGGCCGACCGGGCACGCACCGTACAAGCGGCGGTGGCCTCTGGCGCGCAGGCTACAGACCTGGTCCAACCGGGCCATATCTTCCCGCTGCAGGCGGTGGACGGCGGCGTGTTGATGCGCGCGGGCCACACCGAAGCCGGCTGCGACCTGGCTGGCATGGCCGGCTGCACACCGGCCGCGGTGATTTGCGAAATCATGAAAGACGACGGGACCATGGCCCGTTTGCCCGACCTGCAGCTGTTTGCCGCTGAGCACGGCCTCAAAATCGGCACCATCGCCGACCTGATCGAGCACCGCAGCCGCACCGAATCGCTGGTTAAAAGTGTGGGCAGCCGCCCCCTGAACACCGCGTTTGGCGAATTCACCGCGCACGCCTACCGGGACCAACCCAGTGGGGCGGTGCACCTGGCCTTGGTGCATGGCACGTGGCAAACCGAAGAGTCCGTGCCCGTGCGGGTGCACGAACCGCTGTCGGTACTGGACGCCCTGGAGGTGGGTCGGTCCATGCACTCCTGGACACTGGAAAGCAGCCTGCGCCACATCGCCCAACAAGGCAAAGGGGTTGCGGTGCTGTTGAATTGCGGCGAAAGCGCCGAGCAGCTGCTGGCCCAGTTTGAAGGCACCGCGCGTGCTGCCCAGGCCCCCGAGCGGGGCCGCATGGACCTGCGCACCTACGGGGTGGGCGCCCAAATTTTGCGCCACTGTGGCGTCGCGCGGATGACCTTGCTGGGCACACCGCGGCGCATGCCCAGCATGGCGGGTTATGGTCTTGAAATCACGGGGTTTGTGGGCCGTTCTGATGCCCAAAATCCACACCAGGAATAAACATGCAAGGTGCGAACAAAGGCGACACCGCCGAACTGAATGGGCAAGGCCTGCGCGTGGGCATCGTCCAGGCCCGGTTCAACCAAGGCATCACGAACGCTTTGGCCCAGGCCTGTACCGAAGAGCTGGTCACACTGGGTGTGGTTGCAGACGCGGTGCACCATGTGCAAGTCGCCGGTGCGCTGGAAGTGCCCCTGGCGCTCAAAGCCATGGCCGCTTCGGGGCGGTTTGACACGCTGATCGCGCTGGGTTGTGTGATCCGGGGTGAAACCTACCACTTCGAGTTGGTCTGCAACGAATCCGCCTCGGGGGTGACACGGGTAGCTCTGGACCACAACATCCCCATCGCGAACGCGATCCTGACCACCGAAAACCTGTCTCAGGCCGTAGCCCGCCAAGACGAAAAAGGGCGTGACGCCGCCCGGGTGGCCATCGAAATGGCGCACCTGCTGAAAGCCCTCCAGTGAGCACCCAAGACACCCACACCGCTGGCGAACCGGCAGAACCGGCGACCAAACCCCGCAAAGCGGCCGACAAGTCCGCCCGCACCCGGGCCCGGGAGTTCGCTTTGCAGGCCCTGTACCAGCACCTGATCGGGCGCAACGAGGCCGAGGCGATCGACCTGTTCACCCGGGACCTCAGCGGTTTCCACAAGGCCGACAGCGTCCATTACGACGCCCTGCTCCATGGTTGCATCGCCCAGGCAGAGCAACTCGACGAGGCCCTGCGACCCTTCCTGGACCGCCCTTTGGCCGAGATTTCGCCCATTGAACGCGGGGTGCTCTGGATAGGTGGTTACGAGTTTTTGCACTGCGTGGACGTGCCCTGGCGGGTGGTGATCAACGAGTGTGTCGAGTTGGCCAAGTCCTTCGGTGGTACCGACGGCCACAAGTTTGTGAACGGCGTGCTCAACCAGCTGGCCCTGAAAACCCGGCCACAAGAGGTGGCCCGCGACCAGGCACGCAAGGCCACCAAGGCATGAGACTGGCCCAGCGCGCCGAGCGCATGGCGCCTTTTTACGTGATGGAGGTGGCCAAGGCCGCCGCGTTAAAAGCCGCCCAAGTGGCCCACACCAGCCGGCCCATGGTGTACCTGAACATCGGTGAACCCAATTTCACCGCGCCACCGCTGGTGCAAGAAGCGGCCGAACGGGCCATCCGCGATGGCCGCACCCAGTACACCCCCGCCACCGGCCTGCCCGCGTTGCGCGAACGCATCAGCGGCTGGTACCACAGCCGTTTTGGGGTGTCTGTGGCGCCCGAGCGCATCGTGGTCACCGCTGGGGCTTCCGCCGCCTTGCAGTTGGCCTGCCTGGCCCTGATCGAAACCGGCGACCAGGTCTTGATGCCCGACCCGTGTTACCCCTGCAACCGCCAGTTTGTGGCTGCCGCAGGCGGTGAGGCGGTGTTGCTGCCCACCACCGCTGCCGACCGTTTTCAACTGAACGCCGAGCAGGTGCAGGCCGCCTGGGGCCCCGCCACGCGGGGCGTGTTGCTGGCGTCGCCGTCCAACCCCACGGGCACCTCCATAGGCCAGACCACGTTGGAGCAGATCGCCCGGTGGGTGCGAGAGAGGCAAGGGGTCACCCTGGTCGACGAAATTTACCTGGGCTTGGGTTACGACGGGGGCTACGGCCACAGCGCCTTGGGCCTGCCCGACGGTTTGGGTGAGGGTGTGATCAGCGTCAACAGCTTCTCGAAGTATTTCAACATGACCGGGTGGCGCTTGGGGTGGCTGGTGGTGCCCCCCGCGCTGGTGGGCCCGGTAGAGCGCTTGGCCCAAAACCTGTTCATCTGCGCCAGCACCGTGGCGCAACACGCGGCGCTGGCCTGTTTTGAACCCGAGAGCCTGGCCACCTACGAGGCCCGGCGAAGCGACTTCAAAGCCCGACGCGACTACGTGATCCCCGCCTTGAACCGGGTGGGGTTGCCGGTGCCGGTGGTGCCCGATGGGGCGTTTTACGCCTGGGCGGACTGCACCCGCTTGGCCCAACACTGGGGGGTCAAGGACAGCTGGGACCTGGCGTTTGAATTGATGGAACGCTGCCACCTGGCCGTGACCCCGGGGCGGGATTTTGGGGTGGCGGACACCGGGCGTTTTGTGCGCCTGTCCACCGCCAGCGCTCTGCCCCAGCTGGAGGAAGCTGTGCGCCGGCTGGAGGCGGCGTGGTGAACACACCCGCCAGCCCCTACACCTGGCCGGTTCGGGTGTACTGGGAAGACACCGATGCCGGTGGCATTGTGTTTTACGCCAACTACCTGAAATTTTTTGAGCGGGCCCGCACCGAGTGGTTGCGCCACCTGGGCGTATCGCAGCAAAGTTTGCGCGACAAGACCGGGGGCATGTTTGTGGTCTCGGGCACCGAATTGCGGTACCACCGCCCTGCCCGCCTGGACGATTTGTTACACATCACCGCCGAGGTCACGGAACTTGGCAAGGCTTCCATGACACTGCAACAAGGGGCTTGGCTGGAACGGCCAGGCCAGACCAGGCAACTGCTCTGTGAAGGCCAGATCCGCATCGGTTGGGTGTTGGCCGATGCCATGCGACCTGGGCGCATACCCGACGCCATTCTGAAAGTGCTGAAACCCACATGACACACGATTTTTCCATTGTGACCCTGATGCTCAACGCCAGTTGGGTGGTGCAGTCCGTGGTGGCGCTGCTGCTGACCGTGTCGGTGGTCAGCTGGGCCGCCATCTTTCGCAAGGTGTTTGCGCTGAAAAAGGTCAAACAGCTGACCGAGGTGTTCGAGCGGGACTTTTGGTCGGGCGCCAACCTGAACGACCTGTACCTGGCGGCCACGCGCAACGCCCGGGACGGCAGCCCCATGGAGCGGATTTTTGCCAGCGGCATGCGCGAGTACCAAAAACTTCGGGAGCGGCGCATCAGCGACCCGGGCGCGTTGTTGGACGGTGCGCGCCGGGCCATGCGGGCCAGTTACCAACGCGAGGTTGACGCCCTGGAGGTAAACCTGTCGATGCTGGCGTCGGTGGGTTCGGTGTCGCCGTACGTGGGCCTGTTCGGCACGGTGTGGGGCATCATGCACGCGTTCACCGGCCTGGCCGCCTTGACGCAGGTCACCCTGTCGACCGTGGCCCCCGGGATCGCCGAGGCCCTGGTGGCCACCGCCATCGGTCTGTTCGCGGCCATCCCCGCCGTACTCGCCTACAACCGCTTCGCCCACGACATCGACCGCGCGGCCAACCAGTTGGAAACCTTCATGGAAGAGTTCTCCAACATCCTGCACCGCAACCTGGGCAGCAACCCAGCGGCGGGCAGCCCCGCCAACCGCTGAAGAACGGAGCCACACATGCCAGCCGTGAGCAGCCGGGGCAAAGGGCGCCGCACCGTGAACGAGATCAACATGGTGCCCTTCATCGACGTGATGCTGGTGTTGTTGATCATATTTATGGTCACCGCACCCCTGATCACACCCAGTGTGATCGACCTGCCATCGGTGGGCCAAGCCGCGCGCCAGCCCGACCGTTTTGTGCAGGTCGTGGTCGACAAAGACGGCCAGTTGCAAGTGAAAGACGGCACCGCGCAAGGCAAGGCCCAGCCGGTGGCCTTGAACCGCTTGGTGTCCGAGGTGCGGGGCCTGCAAGGCACACCCCAGCTTGGAGAGACCCAAGGGGTGCCGGTGGTCATCAGCGCCGACAAGGCCGTGAAATACGAATCGGTGGTGCAAGTGATGGACACCTTGCAACGGGCCGGCATCCAGCGCGTCGGGCTGTCGGTGCAACAAGGGCGCTGAACGATGCAGGCCACCGCACAGCACATGGACCTGGCCCCACCAGACGGTGGCCGCTGGCGTGGCCCCATGGGCTGGGCGCTGGGCGTGCACGCGCTGCTGGTGTTGGCCTTGACCTGGGGCGTTGGGTGGCAACGCGACACCCAGGTGGTGATGGAAGCGGAGCTCTGGTCCACCTTGCCGCAGGTGGCCGCGCCCCGTTTGGTCGCACCAGAGCCTGAGCCCCCCGCCCCGCCAACCCCACCGGCCCCGAAACCCGAGGTGGCCCCC
>JBEBBB010000339.1:0-7558 GCA_041158605.1 Pseudomonadota bacterium | reverse complement strand
AGCGGCAGCCGGTAGCCCATGGGCGAGTCACCGGGCACCAGGTACATGCGCTCGTCGCGGAAGAACCAAGGGCCGGTGCTCCAACGCGTGTCGGTGACGCGCACCCCGTTGCGCACACCTTTTTGGCCACCGCCGGGTACCGCGTGGGCTTGCAAGGGCAGCACGTAGCCCACGGTGGCTTCCAGGCCTTGGTCGAACACGCGCCGCAGGCGAACCCGCTCCAGCTCGTCGCCCAGTTTGGCATCAAACGGGTCCACGTTGACCGGCAACTTGCGCTCGCGCCACAGGTAGTACCAGGTGTCTTCGTAACCCGGTGTGATGTGTTGGGTGCTCAGGCCCAGTTTGCGGGCCAAGGCCTGCGTGAAGCGTTGTGCGTCTTCTGTGGTGTAGCGGGCCTCGTCCCGCTCATCGGCGAACAGTTGCGGGTTGCCCCACACCGGCTGGCCATCGGCCCGCCAAAACAGCGACATGGCCCACCGGGGCAGCTGCTCGCCGGGGTACCACTTGCCCTGGCCCAGGTGCACAAACCCGCCTTCGCCGTACTGGGTGCGCAGCCGTTGCAGCAACTCGGTGGCGTAGTGGCGTTTGGTGGGGCCCAAGGCGTCGGTGTTCCACTCGGCGGCGTCGCGGTCTCGGGTGGCCACGTAGGTGGGTTCCCCGCCCATGGTGAGGCGCACATCGCCCTGCACCAGGTCGGCGTCCACCTGCGCGCCCAGGGCCTGTATGCCGGCCCACTGGTCGTCGGTGTAGGGTTTGGTGACCCGGGGTGATTCGTAAACCCGGGTGACCTGCATGTGGTGCTCAAATGACACCTCGCATTCGTCCAGGGCCCCCTCAATGGGCGCGGCGCTGGAGGGCTGGGGTGTGCAGGCCAGGGGGATGTGGCCCTCGCCGGCCAACAAACCCGAGGTGGGGTCCAGGCCTATCCAGCCCGCTCCGGGTAAAAACACCTCACACCAGGCGTGCAGGTCGGTGAAGTCGGTCTCGGGGCCGCTGGGGCCGTCGACCGATTTCACGTCGGGCGCCAATTGAATCAGGTAACCCGACACAAACCGGGCGGCCAGGCCCAGGTGCCGCAGCAGCTGCACCAGCAGCCAGCCGGAGTCGCGGCAGGAGCCGCTGCGTTTGGTCAGCGTGTCTTCGGGGGGTTGCACCCCAGGCTCCATGCGGATGGTGTATGCAATATCCTCGTGGAGTTTTTGGTTGATACCCACCAAAAAGTCGATGGTCCGTTGCTCTCGGGTGTCGATCTGGTCCAGGTAGGCCTGCAGCAAAGGCGTGGTGTCCGCCTTGGACAGGTAGGGCCCCAGCTCTGTGGACAGGGCCGGGTCGTACTGGAAGGGGAAGTTCTCGGCGCTGGGCTCGAGGAAAAAGTCGAAGGGGTTGTACACCGCCATTTCAACCACCAGGTCTATGGTGACCTTGAACTCGGTGGTGGGCTCGGGAAACACCAACCGCGCCTGGTAGTTGGCAAAGGGGTCTTGTTGCCAGTTGATGAAGTGGTTGGTGGGGGTGATCCGTTGCGAGTACGACAGCACCTTGGTGCGGCTGTGGGGCGCCGGACGCAACCGCACCACCTGGGGGCCCAGGTTGACCGGTTTGTCATACCGGTAATGGGTGATATGGTTCAGGGCTACATGTATGGCCATCTCTGGACTTTCAGGGGCGGTAAAAACAGCAAACAGGGGGCGGCGATGACAAACACACATCCACACACCGGCGTTGGTCACATACTAGCAAGACCTGCGCCACCTGTTGTGACGGAGCTGTTGCGGCCCGCCTGCATTGGAACCGTTTGACCATGTGGCCGGTCTGGCTCGCCGGGGTGGCGGGTGTGGCCTTGCAATTGGGGCAGCCGCAGTTGTGGCCCGGGTGGGGTTACGGGTGTGTGGCCGCGGCAGGTGTGGTGCTGGCTGGCGCGGCCCTCGGGTGGTACCAGCGGACTGTTCGGTTCACATCGGGTGTGGGGGTGTTGGCCGCATTGGGGGTGGGGTTGTTGGCCTTTGCGGGTACGGGTGCTCGGGCCTTGGAGCGCCAACAAGACCGTTTGGCCCTTGGGTTGGAAGGGGTGGACTTGGTGTTGGTGGGGGAGGTGGTTGGGTTGCCCCGCCGCACCGGTACCGGGTGGCGCGTGGTGGTGGACACCGTCTCCGCTTTGCGAGGGGGCGAGTCTGTGGCCGTGCCGTCCCAGGTGCAACTGCTGTGGCGTGCGCCCGGTGTGTTGCCCGTGCCTGGCCAGCGGTGGCAGTGGCCGGTTCGGTTGCAGGCCCCGCATGGGCTGCGCAACCCCGGGGGTTTTGACCTGGAGTTGTGGATGTGGGCCGAAGGCCAGGGGGCCACTGGCCAGGTGCGCTCAGGCAAAGCCGATCCCGTGCCCCATTTGGTCGCCGAGGCCAGTGGTGCCTGGGTCGCCCGGGCGCGCCAGCAGGTGCGCGACCGTTTGTTGGCCGCGGTGTCTGATCCCCGCGCAGCGGGGGTGCTGGCGGCCTTGGTGGTGGGGGATCAAGCGTCCATTGATGCCACCGATTGGGCGGTTTTTCGGGATACCGGGGTGGCGCATTTGGTGAGCGTGTCTGGTCTGCACGTGACCATGTTTGCGTGGTTGGCCATGGCCGTGGTGGGGGTATTCTGGCGGCAGGTGGCCAGGTGGTACCCCGCGTTGTTGTGGCATGTGCCGGTGCCCCAGGCCGCCATTTGGGGTGGTGTGGTGTTGGCCACGGCCTATGCGGTGTTCGCCGGTTGGGGGGTGCCCGCCCAGCGAACGGTGCTCATGTTGTGTGTGGTCTCTGTGCTGCGACTGGGCGGCCGGCGATGGCCTTGGCCTGCGGTTTGGATGGTGGCCATGTGGGCGGTGTTGTGCCTGGACCCTTGGGCTTTGTTGCAGCCAGGGTTTTGGTTGAGTTTTGTGGCGGTGGGGGTGCTGATGGCCAGCGGGGTACCCGGCACCCCTGGCGAGCCGGGTACCAGCGCTCGCTGGGGTGCGAAGGCCTGGGGGTTGTTGCGTGAACAGGCCGTGGTGACGGTCGCCCTGGCGCCATTGACCCTGTTGTTGTTTGGCCAGTTTTCAGTGGTGGGCCTGTTGGCCAACCTGGTGGCCATCCCGTGGGTCACCTTGGTGGTCACGCCTTTGGCCATGTTGGGCATGTTGATACCGCCGCTATTGGACTGGGGTGCTGTGGCTGTGCAGGGCATGGCGTGGGTGTTGACGCACCTGGCGGCGTGGCCTGTCGCCGTGGTGGATCGCCCCGCGTTGCCCCTGGGGTTGGCGGTGATGGCGGTTGTGGGTGGCCTGCTGCTGGTCCAGCGCTGGCCTTGGGCGTGGCGGGGTTGGGGTTTGTTTTGGCTGTGGCCCGCTTTGGTTTACAGCCCCAGTCCACCACCGCCGGGGGCGTTTGTGCTCTCGGTGCCTGACGTGGGGCAGGGCGGGGCGGCCTTGGTGCGCACCACCCACCACAGCTTGTTGTTCGACACCGGGCCTGCTTGGGGTGTGGGGCCTGCACAAAACGCAGGCGAGCGCGTGCTGGTGCCTTGGCTGCGTGCAGAGGGTGTGCGCCTGGACGCGGTGGTGGTCAGCCATGAAGACCTGGACCACGCGGGGGGTGTGCAAGCCATTGCCCAGGCGCACCCCAAGGCACAGTGGTGGGCGTCTTTTCAGCCCGAGCTCCCAGCCCGGGCGGTGGCCCAGCGTTGCGAAGCTGGACAGCGGTGGGTGTGGGACGGGGTGCCTTTTGAGGTGTTGCATCCCCGTGCAGAGGACTATTCGGCGGGCCTGAGCAGCAATGCCCTGTCGTGTGTGCTCCAGGTGGGCGAGGGTGAGCAGAGTGTTTTGCTCACAGGCGACATCACGGTTGCAGAGGAGACCCGCATCGCGTTGGGGCGGCCAGGTTTGCGCGCCCACGTGTTGTTGGCCGCCCACCACGGCAGCCAGACATCCTCGGGCCCGGTTTGGTTGAACACCGTGCAGCCCAAGGTGGTGTTGGTGCAGGCCGGACACCGCAACCGCTACGGTCACCCGGCACCGGTGGTGCTCGCGCGCTACCAAGAGCGTGGTATCCCTTGGTACAGCAGCCCCACTTGTGGCGCTGCCACTTGGGACAGCCGCTTGCCGCACCAGGTGCGTTGTGAACGGGACTCACAGCGCCGGTATTGGCACCACCAGCCCTGAACTGGCCCGCTACTTGCTAAGATGCATTGGGACCGCAACACCAAGAGCCGCTTATGAGCCGACCGACCTTTGATGAGATGCACGCATCACCCGAACAGGTGCGTGAACACTACCTCAACTACGCGCGCTGGCTGGCGCAGCAACCCGAGGACGTGATGGCGGCCCGCCGCGAAGAGGCCGAGTTGATCTTCCGCCGCGTGGGCATCACCTTTGCCGTGTACGGCGCCAAAGACGAGGACGGTGCGGGTACCGAGCGCCTCATCCCCTTCGACCTGATTCCCCGCATCATCCCGGCCCACGAGTGGCGCAGCATGGAAAAAGGCCTGGTCCAGCGTGTGACTGCCTTGAACCGTTTCATCCACGACATCTACCACGGCCAAGAGATCATCAAGGCCGGCATCGTTCCCCGCGAGCAGATCGAACACAACGCCCAGTTCCGCCCCGAGATGGTGGGCGTGGACGTGCCGCGTGACGTTTACTCCCATATCGCTGGCATCGACATCGTGCGCGCGCCGGTGCCGGGTGGCAAAGGGGAGGCCGAGTACTACGTGCTGGAAGACAACCTGCGCGTGCCCAGCGGGGTGAGCTACATGCTCGAAGACCGCAAGATGATGATGCGCTTGTTCCCCGAGCTGTTCAGCCAAGACCGCGTGGCCCCGGTGGCCCACTACCCGGACCTGCTGCTGGAAACCTTGAAAGACGTCAGCCCCTCGCACACCTCCGACCCGACCGTGGTGGTGTTGACGCCGGGCATGTACAACAGCGCTTACTTTGAACATGCCTTCTTAGCCCAACAAATGGGGGTGGAGCTGGTCGAGGGGCAAGACCTGTTTGTCAAAGACGGCTTTGTGTACATGCGCACCACACGTGGCCCCAAACGGGTGGATGTGATTTACCGCCGGGTGGACGATGACTTCCTGGACCCGCTGGCTTTCCGCCCCACCTCCACATTGGGGTGTGCTGGTCTGCTGGACGCCTACCGCCAGGGCAACGTGACCCTGTGCAACGCCATCGGCACCGGTGTGGCCGATGACAAATCCATCTACCCCTACGTGCCGCAGATGGTCGAGTTTTACCTGGGTGAACAACCCATTTTGAAAAACGTGCCCACCTACCTGGGGCGCAACCCCGACGACCTGCGCTACATGCTCGACCACATGGCCGATCTGGTGGTGAAAGAGGTGCACGGGGCGGGGGGCTACGGCATGTTGGTGGGACCCGCTTCCACCAAGGCCGAAATCGCCGCTTTCCGCGAGGCGGTCAAGGCCAAGCCCGACGGCTACATCGCCCAGCCCACGTTGAGCCTCTCCACCTGCCCCACCTACGTGAACAGCGGCGTGGCACCCCGCCACATCGACCTGCGGCCGTTTGTGTTGTCGGGCAAAACCGTGCAAATGGCGCCGGGCGGGCGGACCCGTGTGGCTTTGAAGGAGGGGTCTTTGGTGGTCAACTCGTCGCAAGGCGGTGGCACCAAAGACACCTGGATTTTGGAAGACTGAGGGGAGACCACACCATGCTGTCAAGAACCGCCGACCACCTGTTCTGGATGTCGCGTTACACCGAGCGCGCTGAAAACACCGCGCGCATGCTGGACGTGAACTACCAGACCTCGTTGCTGCCCCAGTCCGCCGCTGTGGCCCAGTTGGGCTGGGAGGGGTTGCTGCGCATCAGCGAGCTGATGCCTTCTTACGAGTACACCCATGGTGAGGTCACGCAAAAAGACGTGCTGCACTTCATGGTGCGCGACGAGAACAACCCGTCGAGCATCGCCTCTTGTTTGCGCGCCGCCCGTGAAAACGCCCGGGCCGTGCGTGGGGCGCTGACCACCGAGCTGTGGGAAACCCAAAACCAGACCTGGTTGGAGCTCACCCGCATGCTCAAGGGCCGCGACTTTGAGCGCGACCCGGCGCCTTTTTTTGAATGGGTGAAGTTCCGCTCGCACCTGTCGCGTGGTGTGGCGATAGGCACCATGCTGCAAGACGAGGCGTTTCACTTTTACCGCATGGGCACGTTTTTGGAGCGGGCCGACAACACGGCCCGTTTGTTGGACGTGAAGTTCCACGCACTCGAAAGCGATTTTTACGGTGCCGCCAGCGAGCTGGACCAAGAGTACGACTTCTACCACTGGAGCGCCATTTTGCGCAGCGTCAGTGCGTTTGAGGTGTACCGCAAGGCCTACCGGGATGTGATCACCCCCGAGCGGGTGGCCGAGTTGCTGATGCTGCGCGCCGAGATGCCCCGCAGCCTGTTGGCCAGCCTCAACGAGGTGGTGGCCAACTTGGGGCAAGTGGCCAACGACCACTCACACGAAACCCTGCGCCGTGCGGGCCGTTTGCAGGCCGAGCTGCAGTACAGCCGAATCGACGAGATCTTGGCCACTGGGCTGCATGCCTTTTTGACCCAGTTCCTGGACCGGGTTAACGAGCTGGGTGCCCGTATCAGCCAAGACTTTCTGGTGCCATCCACCGCGGCCTAACAGGCCGTTTTGGCCCAGGCAGGTCAAGCCACCCGGAATTTCCCAATTTGCTGGGTTAGCAGCTCGGCTTGATCGTTCAAGGACCCAGCAGCTGCGGCGGTTTGCTCCACCACCGCTGCGTTCTGCTGGGTAGATTGGTCCAGTTGCTGGATGGCCTGCACCGACTGGTTGACCCCATTGGTCTGTTCCCGTGCAGCGTTGGAAATCTCGCCCAAGTAGGTGTTGATTTGTTGGGCGTTTTTCAGCACCTGGCCCATGGTGTCGCCCGAGCTTTCAACCACCTGGGTGCCGGTGCTGACCCGTTCCAGGCTTTCGTTGATGAGGGTCTTGATCTCGCGGGCGGCTTCGGCGCTGCGCCCGGCCAGGCTGCGCACCTCGCTGGCCACCACCGCAAAACCCCGGCCGGCCTCGCCCGCACGGGCGGCTTCTACCGCAGCGTTCAGCGCCAAGATGTTGGTCTGGAAAGCGATGCCATCGATCACCGAAATGATGTCCCCGATCTTGGCAGACGATGACTGGATGTCCCTCATGGTGTGTACCACTTGGCCGATCACTTTGCCGCCTTCCTGTGCCACTTCTGCGTTTGACGAGGCGAAATCGGCTGCCACCTTGGCCAATTGGGCGGTTTCACCGACCTGGGAGCCAATTTCTTCCATCGCTGAGGCTTGCTCTTCCAGGTTGGCTGCGGCCGCTTCGGTCCGTGCGGACAGGTCCTGGTTGGCGCGGGTGATTTCGGCGCTGGTATTGGCCAATTCGCGGGCCGAGTGGCGCACCTGGCGAATCAGCTGGTGCAGGGCTTCGTAGGTTTTGCGCAGGTCCACAATCACCTGGGCAGGTTCGTCTTTGCCCCATGGCTGGCTGGGCGCGCGGCGCAAATCGCCCTCGGCCATTTCTTTGAGGTGTGCGCTGATCAAGCG
>JBEBBB010000338.1:0-3471 GCA_041158605.1 Pseudomonadota bacterium | reverse complement strand
CTGCGCCTGCTCCCCCAAAAACCCCAACAACCGCAGCGCGGCTGGGGTCAACGCCGCCTCGTCGCGGAAACAAATGGCAAAACGGCGTTCGGCCCACGGGTCCAGCAGCGGCACCAGCCGCACCTGGCCGGCCGACACGTAAATGCGCGCCACCTGGCGGGGCACCACGCTGATGCCCAACCCGGCGCCCACCACCCGAAACGCAGCGTCAAAGTTCGACACCACCACCCGGTAGCGCATGCTGCGGCCGGCCTGCGCCGCCGACCGCTGCAACATGGTAGAAACCGCGGTGCTGGGCTGCAAGATCACGTGGTCGTGGTCCAGCGTGTCGGCAAAACGCACCGCCGGTTGGCCCGCCAAGGGGTGGCCCACCGGGACCGCCAGGCACAACTCGTCCCGCCGGTAGGGGCGGTGGGCCAGGCCACCAAAATCGATGCTGTCCCAGCAGACCCCCAAGGCCACCACACCATCGCGCACCTGCGCCACCACATCGCGGGAAAACCGCTCCTCCACATCCACCTGTATGCCCTCGTGGGCCGGCTCGCGCATGAAGGCCGCCAAGTCGTCCAGCAAGGACTCGGCGATGGCCGAAGCGCTGGCCACCAAACGGACCTGGCCTTTGATGCCGCCCTTGAACGCCCCCATGTCCGCCTCGATGCGGTCCAGGGTGAACAGCAACTGACGCGCGTGCTCCAACAAGGCGACACCCGCAGGTGTGGGCGTGGCGCCTTTGCGCCCCCGCACCAACACCGGGGTGCCCAGGGTGTCTTCCAACTGCGCGATGCGTTTGCTGATGGCCGAGGGCTCGATATGGGCCTGTGCGGCCGCGTCTTTCATGTTGCCGGCGTCGCAGACCGCCACCAACAGGCGCAGGGTTTTGAGGTCCAGGTCGCGCATGGGTTAACCCTTAAATAAATGTCCAAATGGGAATTTAAACACTTCCAAAACATCACTGGATGTTTTTTTGGGAAATCATAAACTCACCTCCATGCCTGTTTTACCCCCCCAAGCCACGTTGCGCGAGGTTGGCCTGCGCGACGGCCTTCAAAGCATCCCCACGGTGATGGCCACATCGCACAAATGCGCTTGGGTGGATGCCGCCCACGCTGCGGGCCTGCGGGAAATCGAGGTCGGCTCCTTTGTGCCCCCCAAGCTGTTGCCCCAAATGGCCGACACCGCCGAGGTGCTGACCCACGCGCTCACCCTACCGGGGCTCAAGGCGTCGGTGCTCGTTCCCAATTTAAAGGGGGCGGAGCGGGCGTTGGCGGGCCAAGCCCACCTGATGATCCTGCCCCTGTCGGCCAGCCACGCCCACAGCCTGGCCAACCTGCGCAAAACCCCTGACGACGTGGTGGCCGAAATGGGCCGCATCCGGGCCGCACGCGACGCATCGGGCAGCAACACCTTGATCGAAGGGGGTGTGGGTACCGCATTTGGCTGCACGCTACAAGGCGAGGTCCAACCCGCCGAGGTGCTGCGCCTCATGGCCGCCCTGCTGGACGCCGGTGCCGACCGGGTCAGCCTGGCCGATACCGTGGGGTACGCCGCTCCATACGCCGTGGCCACCCTGTGCGAACAGGCTTTGAAGCTCGCGGGCGACCGCTTTTGTTGCGGGCATTTCCACGACACCCGGGGCTTGGCACTGGCCAATGTGTACGCGGCCCTGCAAGCGGGTGTGACCCGTTTTGACGCCTCGTTGGCAGGCATAGGCGGTTGCCCCCACGCCCCAGGGGCCAGCGGCAACGCGGCCACCGAAGACCTGGCCTTCATGCTCGAAGCCAGCGGCGTTCACACCGGTGTGGACCTGCAACAGTTGCTGGCCTTGCGCCAGCAAGTGGTGGACTGGTTGCCTGGTGAAACCACCCATGGCAGCTTGTGGCGGGCCGGCTTGCCGCGCACCGGCACCAGTGACGCCAGCAGCCCCACACCGCTCCACAACCCACACACCACAAACACCCCATGACCACCCCTGCCACCGGACTGCCGCTTGAAGGCGTGCGCGTTGTTGAATTCACCCACATGGTGATGGGCCCCACCTGCGGCATGGTGCTGGCCGACCTGGGGGCCGAGGTCATCAAGGTCGAGCCGCCGGGGGGTGACAAAACACGCAACCTGCCAGGGCTGGGCATCGGGTTTTTTCGCAGCTTCAACCGCAACAAAAAAAGCGTTGTACTGGACATCCAAACCCCCGAAGGATTGGCCAGCGCCCAAGACCTGATCGCCCACAGCGACGTGGTGTTGGAGAACTTCCGCCCTGGCCTGATGGACAAACTGGGCCTGGGTTACGCCGCCTTGAAGGCCTTGAACCCGGCGTTGATCTACGTGTCACACAAAGGGTTTTTGCCCGGCCCCTACGAAGATCGCCTGGCCTTGGACGAGGTGGTGCAAAACATGGCCGGTCTGACCTACATGACCGGTCCGGTCGGCCGCCCCCTGCGGGCGGGCACGTCGGTCAACGACATCATGGGCGGTATGTTTGGCGCGATCGGTGTGCTGGCGGCGCTGCGCGAACGCGAGCGCACCGGCCTGGGCCAGGAGATCCAAAGCGCCCTGTTTGAAAACTGTGTGTTGCTGGCGGCCCAGCACATGCAGCAATACCAGATGACCGGCGAGGTGCCTCCGCCATTCCCTTCACGGGTATCGGCCTGGAGTGTGTACGACACCTTCACCGTGGCCGGTGGTGAGCAGTTGTTCATCGGCGCTGTGAGCGACAAGCAGTTCCTGGCTTTGTGTGGGGTGATACAGCGACCAGACCTGGCCCAAGACCCCGCCCTGGCCACCAACGCCCAGCGTGTGGCGGTGCGCCCCCAGTTGTTGCAGCAGCTGGGCGACACCCTGCAACACCTGGACCTGGAAACCCTGTGCGGACAACTGCAGGCCGCCGGCCTGCCCTACGCCAAGGTGGTTCGCCCCGACCAGTTGGTGCACGACGAACACCTGCTGGCCAGCGGTGGCCTGGTGCCCATGCAAACCGACACGGGTGACACCACCCAGGTGGTGTTGTTGCCCCTGCTGATGGGAGGGCGCCGCCCTGGTGTGCGCCACCCTTTGGCTGCGGTGGGCGAACACACCGACGAAGTCCTGGGTGCGTTGTTCAACGCCTAATGCCCTCACCGTCTACCTGAACCCCACAACGCCTTTTTCACAACCACAACGGAGACCCCCATGTCCAACCTCAACCGCCGCACCGTTCTGGCACTGTCCACCGCAGCCCTGCTGGGCACCGGCCTGGCACAGGCCCAAACCACCGCCCCTGCCAGCACCCCCCTGCGCGTGATACTGCCACTGGGCGCAGGTTCGGGGGTTGATGTGATTGTGCGCACCGCACAACCCGCCCTCTCCAAAGCCCTGGGTGGGCAGGCCGTGGTGATCGAAAACATCGCCGGCGCGGGAGGCATTCCCGGCACCTCGGCACTGGTCAAGGCCGCCCCCGATGGCCACACCGTCGCGTTCATATCGAACAACCACGCG
>JBEBBB010000337.1:0-7938 GCA_041158605.1 Pseudomonadota bacterium | reverse complement strand
GCGCGAGCGGGTGTTTGCCTACCTAGACCCGTTCAGCGAAGACCATGCCTTGGGCAAGGGTTACCAGCTGTCGCATGCCCTGATCGCTTTTGGGCGGGGTGAGGTTTTTGGAGTGGGTTTGGGGGGCAGTGTCGAAAAACTCCATTGGCTGCCCGAAGCCCACACCGACTTTTTGCTGGCCGTGATAGGCGAAGAGTTTGGTCTGGTGGGGGTTTTGGTGTTGATCGGTCTGTTCATGTGGCTGACCCGCCGGGTCATGTACATCGGCCGCCAAGCCATTGCGTTGGACCAGGTGTTTGCCGGTTTGGTGGCCCAAGGGGTGGGCCTGTGGATCGGTTTTCAGGCTTTCATCAACATCGGTGTGAACCTGGGGGCCTTGCCCACCAAAGGCTTGACCTTGCCTTTTATGAGTTACGGGGGCTCGGCGATTTTGATGAACCTGGTGGCGGTGGCGGTGGTCTTGCGCATTGACCATGAAAACCGCCGTTTGATGCATGGGGTGCGTGTATGAGCCGGGCGCCCTGCGTTTTGGTGATGGCCGGCGGCACAGGGGGGCATATCTTCCCTGGGTTGGCCTTGGCTGAGGCTTTGTTGGCGCGTGGCTGGCGCGTCCACTGGTTGGGTGCGCCTGGCAGCATGGAAGAGCGTTTGGTGCCGCCACGGGGTTTGCCGTTTGAGCCGGTGGCTTTTGGAGGGCTGCGTGGCAAAGGCCTGCTGACCGCGGCCTTGTTGCCCCTTCGGTTGCTCAAGGCGTTTTGGCAAAGCTGGCGGGTGGTTCGCCGGGTGCAGCCCGACGTGGTGGTGGGGTTGGGTGGCTACATCACCTTCCCCGGCGGCATGATGGCCGTGTTGGCAGGCAAACCCGTGTTGTTGCACGAACAAAACGCGGTGGCTGGCTTGGCCAACAAGGTGCTTGCCGGCGTGGCTGATGGGGTTTTTGGTGCCTACCCCCATGTGCTGCCCCAATCGGTTTGGGTGGGCAACCCTTTGCGCGCACCGTTTTTGCAGCAGGCCGAACCAGCGGTGCGTTTCCAAGGGCGCAGTGGGCCTTTGCGGGTGCTGGTGGTGGGCGGCAGCCTGGGGGCCCAAGCCCTCAACACCCATGTGCCACAAGCCCTGGCCCTGTTGCCGGCAGACCAACGCCCGGTGGTGACCCACCAAAGTGGCGACAAACAAATCGAGGCGTTGCGCCAGGCGTACGCCGCAGCGGGTGTGGACGCCACGCTGCTGCCCTTTATCGACAACATGGCGCAAGCCTGCGCCGAGGCCGACGTGGTGATCGCCAGGGCCGGGGCCAGCACGGTGACCGAACTCGCTGCGGTTGGCGCGGCGGCGGTTTTTGTGCCTTTCCCCCACGCGGTGGACGACCACCAAACACACAACGCCCGCTTCCTGGTGGACGCTGGCGCCGCACACCTGTTGCCACAACACCAGTTGAATGCCCGGGTCTTGGCCGATCTGTTGACCTGTCTCGACCGCCCGGCTTTGCTCGATATGGCGCAAAAGGCGCGTGCCTTGGCCCAAACCGGTGCGGTGGACGCCTTGGTGCGGGCGTGTGAACAACAAGCTGGGGTGGATACCAGACCAACCACATGAAACACGCGATCAGACACATCCATTTTGTAGGCATAGGCGGGGCCGGCATGAGCGGTATCGCCGAGGTCCTGTTGAACCAGGGTTACACCATTTCGGGCAGTGACCTGGGTGAAAGTGCCGCCACACGGCGCCTGCAGTCCATGGGGGCGCAAGTGGCCATAGGCCATGACGCGGCCCACATCCAAGGGGCTGACTGCATCGTCACCTCCACGGCCGTGCGCGCAGACAACCCCGAGGTGGTGGCTGCCCATGCCAAGCTGTTGCCTGTGGTGCCCAGGGCGGTCATGCTGGCCGAGTTGATGCGCATGAAAAAAGGCATCGCCATCGCCGGTACCCACGGCAAAACCACCACCACCAGCTTGGTGGCCAGTGTGTTGGCGGCGGCCGATTTGGACCCGACGTTTGTGATCGGTGGCCGGCTCAACAGCGCTGGGGCCAACGCCAAACTCGGTTCGGGTGAGCACATTGTGGTGGAGGCCGATGAGTCCGATGCCTCTTTCCTGAACCTCTTGCCCATCATGGCGGTGGTCACGAACATCGACGCCGACCACATGGACACCTATGGCCATGACTTTGGCCGTTTGAAGCAGGCGTTTGTCGACTTTTTGCACCACATGCCGTTTTATGGCGCAGCCATTGTGTGTGTGGACGATCCGACCATACGCGAATTGCTCAGCCGCATTGCACGGCCCATCACCAGTTACGGCACCGCCGAAGACGCGCAGGTGCGGGCGGTCAACATCCGCGCTGTGGGGCCGCAGATGCATTTCACCGTGCAACGCCGCAACGGCATCCAGTTGCCCGATCTGGAGGTGGTGCTGAACCTGCCGGGGCAGCACAACGTGCTCAATGCGCTCGCCGCCATCGCGGTGGCGGTGGAGCTGAATGTGCCCGATGACGCGGTGCTCTTGGCCCTGGCGCAGTTCAAAGGGGTGGGGCGCCGCTTCCAGCGGTACGGCGACATCGCCCTGCCTGCTGGCGGTAGCGCCACGTTGGTCGATGATTATGGCCACCACCCGGTCGAAATGGCGGCTACCTTGGCTGCCGCCCGTGGCGCTTTTCCTGGGCAGCGCCTGGTGTTGGCTTTCCAGCCGCACCGCTACAGCCGCACCCGGGATTGTTTTGAAGATTTTGTACAGGTGATCGCCCAGGCCGATGCGGTGTTGTTGGCCGAGGTCTACGCCGCTGGAGAAGCCCCCATCGTTGCAGCCGATGGCCGCAGTTTGGCCAGGGCGTTGCGGGTCGCTGGCAAGGTGGAGCCCGTGTTTGTGGCCGACATCAGCGACATGCCGCAGGCGGTGCTGGACAACGCACGGCCAGGCGATGTGGTGTTGTGTATGGGTGCGGGATCTATAGGTGCCGTACCGGGCCAGGTGGTGGCGTTGGCAGGAGGTGCACATGCCGTTTGACGTGGCAGTGAGCCCGGCCCACATGGGCCGTGTGGCGGTCTTGATGGGGGGGCATTCCGCCGAGCGCGAGGTGTCCCTGATGTCGGGCCAGGGTGTGTTGCAAGCCCTGCAGGGGCTGGGTGTGGACGCGCATGCCTTTGACCCCGCCAAGCAGGCTTTGCAAGAGCTGAAAACCGGCGGTTTTCAGCGGTGTTTTATCGCCTTGCATGGCCGTTTTGGTGAGGACGGTACCGTGCAAGGTGCCTTGGAGTTGCTGGGCATACCCTACACCGGTTCGGGTGTGCTGGCCTCCAGCGTTGCCATGGACAAGGTCATGACCAAACGCATATGGCGGGCCGAGGGTTTGTCCACCCCCGCATGGCGCGAGGTTCACAGCGCCGATGCCACACTGGCCGCTTTTGAGGCCTTGGGTGCACCGATGATCGTCAAACCCGCTCGCGAGGGTTCCACCATCGGCTTGACCAAGGTGGTGGATGCCACCCAGTGCGCAGAGGCCTACCGTTTGGCCGCCCGGCACGACCCCTTGGTGTTGTGTGAACAGTTTGTGGCGGGTGACGAAGTGACCTGCCCGGTGCTGGGCACCGGCGCCGATGCCCAGGCCTTGCCCGTCATCCACATCGTGGCGCCCGACGGCAACTACGACTACCAAAACAAATACTTCACCGACACCACACGCTACATCGTTCCTTGCGACTTGCCGCAGGGTGAAGAAGCTGCCATCCAAGCGTTGGTGCTCAAGGCCTACCAAACCCTGGGGTGCCGGGGCTGGGCCCGGGCCGACGTGATGATCGATGCCCGCACCCGTGAGCCCTACCTGTTGGAGATCAACACCTCACCTGGTATGACCGGTCACTCCCTGGTGCCCATGTCAGCCCGTGCGGCTGGCCTGGACTACCCGGCTCTGTGTCTCCAGGTGTTGGCCAGTGCGGCCTTGGACAACCCCTTGCCCACAGTGGGCCTGAGCGCTTGACATGAGCACCGTGCCCGACACCCCTTTTGATGCCAAGCTCATGGGCTGGGTGGCCAACGCCCTGCTCGGGCTGTTTGTGGCCATGGGGGTGGTCGGGGTGGTCTATTGGGCGGCCCGCCACCCCGCCTGGACCATCGCCGGTGTCACGGTTCAAGGGGATGTCGAGCACCAAAACGCGGCCACCTTCCGGGCGCACCTGGCGTCTCGCTTGAGTGGCACCTTCCTCACCACCGACTTGCAGGCTGTCCGCCAGGTGTTTGAGGCGGTGCCCTGGGTGCGCGAGGCGGTGGTCCAGCGCGAGTACCCCAACCGCCTCAAGGTCACGCTACGGGAGCACCAGGCGGTGGCTTGGTGGGGGGACGCTGGAGGGGGGCATTTGGTCAATGTGCAGGGTGAGGTGTTTGAGGCCAACCCCGATGACAACCAATCCGATGGCTGGAGTGAGCTGTCGGGCCCAAGTGGCCGTTCCGCCCAGGTGTTGGACACCTACCGCCAGTTGCGCCCCGTGTTTGAGCGGCTGGAGTTGGATATCCAGCGCCTCGACCTTGACAGCCGGGGTGGGTGGCGGGTGCGTTTGGACAACGGCGCCGTGGTGGAGTTGGGCCGAGGCGATCGCGACACCATCGAGGCGCGCGCGCGCCTGTTGGTGCAAACCATCAGCCAGGTGACACCCCGCTACACCCAAGATTTACAACTGGTGGACATGCGTTATCCCAACGGTTATGCCGTGCGGCTCAAAGGCGTGACCACCCTGCCCGACAAACCCGCCGGAACCTCTCCTAAACGGTAAACACACAGACACGATCATGGCCAAGGAATACAAAGACATCGTTGTAGGGTTGGATATCGGCACCGCCAAAATCATGGTGGTGGTCGCCGAGGTGCAACAAGGCGGCACCCTGAAGCTGGCTGGCTTGGGTGTGGCCCCCAGCAACGGTTTAAAACGGGGTGTGGTGGTCAACATCGACGCCACGGTCCAAAGCATCCAGCAGGCCCTGAAAGAGGCCGAGCTGATGGCCGATTGCCGCATCGGCCGGGTTTACACCGGCATCACCGGCAGCCACATCCGGGGCATGAACTCCAGCGGCATGGTGGCCATCAAAGACCGCGAGGTCACCCCTACCGATGTGGCGCGGGTGATCGAAACGGCCAAAGCCATCAACATCTCCACCGACCAACGCCTGCTGTTGGTTGAACCCCAGGAGTTCATCATCGATGGCCAAGAGGTCAAAGAACCCATAGGCATGAGCGGCATCCGTTTGGAGGCCAAGGTGCACATCGTGACCGGCGCCCAAAGTGCCGCCGAGAACATCATCAAGTGTGTGCGCCGTTGTGGTTTGGAGGTCGACCAGCTGATGCTCAACCCCCTGGCCTCCAGCCAGTCCATCTTGACCGACGACGAAAAAGAACTGGGTGTGGCCTTGGTGGACATCGGGGCGGGTACCACCGATGTGGCTATTTTTGCGGGTGGGGCCATCCGGCACACCGCGGTCATACCGATCGCCGGTGATTTGATCACCAGCGACATCGCCATGGCCTTGCGCACCCCCACCAAAGACGCGGAAGACATCAAGGTGGAAAGTGGTTGGGCCAAACAGCTGCTGGCCGACCCCGAGCAGCAGGTCGAGGTGCCTGGTTTGGGTGACCGGGGCCCCCGTTTGCTGAGCCGCCAGGCCTTGGCGGGTGTGATCGAACCCCGGGTCGAAGAGATTTTTGCCTTGGTGCAGCAAGTGATTCGCGAGTCGGGTCATGAAGAGCTGTTGTCCTCGGGCATTGTGTTGACCGGTGGCAGCGCCGTCATGCCCGGCATGGTTGAACTGGGCGAAGACATCTTTTTGAAGCCGGTTCGCCGGGGGGTTCCCAAGTACGCCAGCGCGCTCAGCGACATGGTGGCGCAGCCACGGGCGGCTGCGGTGATGGGTTTGTTGGAAGAGGCGCGGCTGGCGCGCCTGCGGGGCCACAAAGTGGCACAAAAGGCCGGCTCGGTGCACAACGCATTGGGCCGTATCAAGGACTGGTTTGTGGGGAATTTCTGATGAAACAACCGACGTGCCCTTGCTGTTGCCCCCTGGCCCGCCGCCGTTATGGCGCGACGGGCCCACCGGGATGAAACCAGCCCCTAAAAAACACACTTTCTAAGCTGATAATCTGGTCTATTGAGGAGTAACACATGAGCATCGAAATGATCGAGGTCGAAGAGTTCAACCGCGGCACCCAAATCAAGGTGATCGGTGTGGGCGGCGGTGGCAGCAACGCCGTTGAGCACATGATCAACACCCAGGTGCAAGGGGTTGAATTCATTTGCGCCAACACCGATGCGCAGGCCCTGAACCGCAGCGCCGCCCACCGCCTGATCCAATTGGGTCACAGCGGTTTGGGCGCTGGCAGCAAGCCTGAAAAAGGCCGCGAAGCCGCCGCCATGGCCGAGGCCGACATCCGCGACGCCATCGAAGGCTCGCACATGCTCTTCATCACCGCCGGCATGGGCGGGGGCACCGGCACCGGCGCCGCCCCTGTCATTGCCAAAATCGCCAAAGAGATGGGCATCCTCACCGTGGGGGTGGTCACCAAGCCTTTCGATTGGGAAGGTGGTCGCCGCGCCACCAACGCCGACACGGGCCTGAGCGAGCTCGAAAGCAACGTCGACTCCCTGATCGTGGTGCTCAACGACAAGCTCCAAGAGGTGCTCGGCGATGACATCACCCAAGACGAGGCCTTTGCCCACGCCAACGACGTGCTGAAAAACGCCGTGGGCGGCATCGCCGAGATCATCAATGTGGAAGCCCTGGTCAACGTCGACTTCGAAGACGTGCGCACCGTGATGGGCGAGCCCGGCAAGGCCATGATGGGCACCGCCGTGGCCAGCGGTCCCGACCGCGCCCGCATCGCCGCCGAACAGGCCGTGGCCTGCCCCCTGCTGGAGGGCGTGGACATGAAGGGCGCCAAGGGCGTGCTGGTGCTGATCAGCGCCGCCAAGGGCTCGCTGAAGTTGAACGAGTCGAAGCTGGCCATGAACACCATCCGCGCGTTCGCCTCGGGCGACGCCCATGTGATTTACGGCACCGCTTACGACGAGAGCCTGGGCGATGCCATCCGCGTCACCGTGGTGGCCACTGGCCTGAACCGCCATGGCGCCCGCCAGCCCATCACCGTGGTCCATTCGCAGCCGCAAACCGCGCTGCGCACCGGCACCGACAACATGCCCTTCATCCCCACGCTGAACCAGCCTGTGGCCGGTTCGGGCCTGGCGCAAGCCCTGGCCATGGGGCAGGCCGGCAACACCGCTGTGCCCAGCGTCTGGCGCAAACCCCACGACCGCACCTCCGCCGCGGCCAAGGTGGACGCCTTGGCCTCTGGGGGCATGGACGACTTCGAAATCCCGGCTTTCCTGCGCAAGCAGGCGGATTGATGGGGTTGCACCCCTGCCCAAGTGGTGGGGGTGTTGTGAACCTGTAGAGGGGGCCGTGAGGCCCCTTTCTTTTTTGGGGTACGTGCAGGGGGTGCATACGCTCCCCCCTGGCCCTGGGGGGGCCGAAGGGAACCCGCCGCGTGTGCACCCCCTGCACGCGCTTGGTGTGGGACTGGTGACGCTTTTCAGGCTGTCAGGCGTGCCACGGGCGTGATCTGTGCGGGGTCGGTCACCAACTCGATCAGGGCGGGCCGCCCCGCTTGTTGGGCGCGCTCAAAGGCGGCGGGGAAGTCGGCCTCGTGGGTGACCCGTTCGGCGTGGGCGCCAAAGGCCAGTGCCAGGGACACGAAGTCGGGGTTGGCCAATTGGGTGGCCGAGACCCGTCCTGGGTACTCGCGCTCTTGGTGCATGCGGATGGTGCCCAACATGCCGTTGTTGACCACCAGCACCACCACCGCTGCGTCATATTGCATGGCGGTGGCCAGCTCTTGGGGGTACATCATGAAGCAGCCGTCGCCCGTAAAACAAACCACGGTGCGGTCTGGGTGGGCCAA
>JBEBBB010000336.1:0-4606 GCA_041158605.1 Pseudomonadota bacterium | reverse complement strand
ACAGACGCCACCCCCTGCAGTGCCTGCACGCAGCGGGTGGCGCCGTCTTTTTGGTATTGCCATTGCACGTTGCCGGTCAGCAAGGCACAACCGTTGTGCAGCGTGGCGCGCACACGGTCGGGCCGGATGGCGTAGCCGTCGTGCATGGCAAACAGCGCGGCGGTTTCAAACGCCACATCGGTTTTGGCGATTGTGGGGCGCTGTGCGGCAGCATGGGCCACGGTGGTGGCCTGCAGCAGCAGGCAAGTCGGGTTTTTCATGGGTGTGGGCTCCGCAGGGGTTGCGTTGGGTGTCACGGCCCACATCGGGCCGCAAACCCAGGCTACGGGCCGGGGCACCTCAGGTCTGTGCGGTATGGCACAGGCGGCCCCCCGGCCATTGGCCCTTGCGTCACCTCAGGCCGGCCACTTCTCCGACATGACCTGCTCGTAGAACGCCAGGTCTTGGGCGTAGCAGGTGCAGGCGGTGGCCAGCAGGCCAGCGCGGTCCACCACCAGCATGTGGCCACGGCTGTGTTCAATCAGGCGTCGGCTCTGGAACAGGCCTGCGAGCAGCGTCACGCTGGCGCGGCGCACCCCCATGACCCGTGCCAGGCTTTCGTGGGTGACCTCCAGGTCGGGCACACGCATGCGGTCCTGGCACATCAGCAGCAGCCGCGCCAGCCGTTGCTCCAGCACGTGAAACTGGCCACACGCCGCCAGTGCGCCCATTTGACCCAGCTCGGTGTACAGGTAGCGCACCATCAGCACGCTCAAAAACCGGCTGTGCAGGCATTGCTTGCGCAACACGGCCAGGGGCATGCGCCAGGCCTGCCCTGCACCCGTCACCACCGCGTCGAAGGCCGACGCGGTCACCCCCAAGGCGCTGCTGGCACCCAGTACCCCTTCGAAGCCGATTTGGCCCACCTCAAAGCTTCGCGCCGTGGGCTGGGTGGCCAACAGCGAAATCATGCAGTTGGTGGGGAAAAAGGCGTGGCTCAGTGCTTGCCCCGCCCGGACCAGCACCTGGGCATCGTCAAGCTCCACCAACTCGGCTTGGTCGAGCAGCAACGAACGCTCGGCCTGTTTGAGTTTGGCCAGCAAACGGTTGGCAAGGGCTTGGTCGATGCTGGGCGTCCAGGGCGTGGTGACGGGGAGGGCCACGCCAGTCTGGTCGGCCACCCCTGTGGCGTCGGTCTGTTGCCGCACCCACGGCGTGCGTGGCGGCGTCACGCGTTTGGCACGCCGTCCAGGACCGCTCGGGTTCGCAGGTAAAACCCCAACTCGTTGACGGTGACGAGGCTGCGGTTGGCGACAAACGTTTTTTCAATCGCGGCCAATTGGCTGCGGGCTTGCACGGTTTGCCCCCGCAATGCGGCCGTGTAGCCCAACACCGCCCAAGGGAAGGGGTCGTATTTGCCGGTTTCCCAACCCGGTGAATAGGTGTTCAGGTAGGCCCAGCCGTTCACAAACAAAGGTTCCAGCTCGGTCACGCCAAACACCTGCGGGTAGACCTGGCAAGACGTGTCTGGGTAAAACACTTTGCCTGGCCCTGCCGACGCATCGCTGGCCAAAAACGACTTGGTGTTTAGGTGGTACAGCAGGTTTTTGATGCCTTGCGCCGTGTTGGTGGCCAGCAGGTCGTAGTAGTTGGCGTCCAGCAGTTCGCTGCGCGAGCGCAGCACGGCCGCAAAGTCGCGCAAACCCCGGTAGCCCTCGCAGTTGTCCATCAGGTAACCAATGGAGTTGGTCTGGCTGCGGGGGGCCTGGAACACCGACGTCAGGCCCGACGGCTTGGCCGGCAGTGCCAGGTTGCGGTAGGCCATGTTCTTCAACTTGGCTTTGTTGGCCTCCCACCACGTCCAATTGCCACTGGCCACCACATAGCGTGACGCCAGCGACAGCAAGGTGGCGGCGTAGGCGTCGTCCGAGTCGGACAGCACTTTTTTGAACACCGAAGGGTTGGCACGCCCATAGGGCAACTCAATGTCTTGGATGCTGCCGTTGGGCTCCAGGTTGGCCAAGTACAGGTCGAGGTAGGTGCGGACGTGGGTGTCCAGGTCTGCCGCGCTCAGCACGCGCACCAGGGGCAGCAGCCCCAGGTTGGCAAAGTACCAGTTCAGCTTGCCATTGGGGGCCAGCTCGTAGCCCCCTTTGTAAGGACCAGACGGGATGCGCAAAGCCTTGATTTCGGCCACCGCATCAATGCCCCCGGTGGATGGGGGGGGCGGTGTGGGCGTGGGCACACACACGACCTGTGCTGGGGCATTCACCCCCCAGGACAGGCCCATGACCACAGCGGGTGCTCCAAAAAGCCATTGGCGACGTTGCATACAAAACCTTGAGATTGGCACGGCCCAAGGTGCGCCCGAAAGGGGCACATCTGTCCGCGGTTGCCACCCCGGTTTCACGCCTTTTCAGGGGTGAACGCCTTGGCGACAGGCCGAATTCTCAAGAGCTTGTGGTGATTTATGCCGTTGCGTACGCTGCCGTACGGACGCTGCAAAAAGCGCGGTGAATGGTCTGGGGCCGGGCGCACATCAGGTGGTGGCCGACAGCGGTGCTTTGCTGGCCGCCCAAGCGTAGAGCGCCACAAACACCATCATGTCGAACAAAGCGCCAAAGCACAGGTACAGCGTGGGCATGAACACCACCGACAGGTGCTGCAACACCACCAGGTGAACCAAGGCCTGTTGTGGCAGCAGCACCATAAAAAACGCACCGATCAACAGCGTGTGCAGCAGCTTCGCGCCCAGGCCCACGTTCAGGGTGTAGTAACCCAGGGCCATCAGCACCGGTATGGCCAGCATGAGGGTGTAGCCCGCGTCCAGCACGTTCATCACATGGTTCAACGCCCCGTGCGGAAACGGCATGGGCACCCACACAAAATAGGCCAGGGCCAGGGCTTGCACCACACACACCGTGCGCACCAGGTACTTGACCGGCAGCCAGTGCCCGCGCATGAACACCGTGCCGCCCCAGGCCAACCCCGTGAGGACCACGCCCAACCACACCCCCTGTTCGATGGACAAGCCCGACGCACCCAGCGCCCCTGGGTCGGCCTGCCACACCAAGCCCATTTGGTCGCCCCGCTCCAGTGGGGTGGACGGCCGCAACGGCAGGTGCAGCCACTGGGCCCACCACAGCACATAGCCGCGCCAAAAGGCATACACCTGGGCCTGGGCGTTGTACAGGCCCGCCGTCAGCAGCGCGGGCAGCACCACCATTTGCAGCAACAACCCGGGTCGCAAAGCCACGTGACGGATGGCGCGGTGGGGTTTGGTGGCCAACTGCGAGCGCTGAAACGCCGCCAACGTGTCGCGTGCCGCCGCGAAGGCGTGCTCTCGCGCTTGGTGGGTTGACGGCGGGGCCCCGGGCAGGGCGGTCGTTGGGTGTGGCATGGCGCGTTCTCCCGGTCAGTTGAAGTCTTGGAAAAACGCCAGTGCCACGCCGTTGCGGCTGTAGTACGGGTTGCGGTAGCGCTCCAGGCTCAGTTGCACGCCGCCCTGGGGCGTGACCCAGTGCTTCCAGCTCAGCCCGGTTTGGTGGCTTTTGAAGTTCACCAACGCCGCTTGCGCACCGATGGATTGGTAGCCCTCACCGCCCGAGCCATAACGCAGCGTGACCATGTCTTGCAGGGCGCGGCCGTAGGTCAGCGCCACGAAACGTTGCTGGGTGTGGATTTGGCCTGGGTTGCTGCGGTTCAACCGCACACCCGCCTCCGCGATCCACGGCTGTTCGAAGTACCACACCGCCCCCAGGTTGAGCGCCCGGTCAATGTGGCCATCGGGCGCCCGGTAATACCCCAAACCCACCGAAGTGACGAAGTTTTGCGCCGCCAGCCACTTTTTGTACAAAGCCGCGTCAGCCCGCAGGCGGGGCAGGTAAAACGCACCATCGCCCGCGCCCACCGACAGGCTGGTGTACCAGTCCGGGCTCAACGTGACTGTGTCGCTCACGCCCAAAAACAAGCCCGATTCGCCAAATTCCCGCTTGGCGGCCAGCTCGGCTTGCCACACGTGTGCCCCCACGCCGTACACACCGCTGAGCTTGGCGTCCCGCCAATGGCCGTAGCCGTTGCTCAGTTGGTGGCCGCCCACGCTGACCGCCACACCCCGCAAGGGGGTGGCCGGTGTGGGGTCCAAGGGTGACATCGCTTGGATGGAAGGGGCGTCAGGTGGCATGTCTTGCGCCGTGGCTGCGCAAGGCAGCACAGCTGCCAGCAGGCACGCCAGAAACGGGTGGACGGTGAGTCGGTGTGAGTGGGTGTTCATGGGGTGCTTTCAAGCGTGTGAGGCAAAGGCGGCCACCGCTGGGGTGGGGCGGGCAGGGCTGTGCACCGGTGGTGCAAAAGGCAACACCGAAGCACCCCTGCGCGCAGGCGGTGCCCCGGCCAGCGTGGCGGCAATCCGCTGCGCGGTGTGGCCGTCGCCAAAAGGGCTGCGCACCAGTTGCATGGCGCGGTAGGCATCGGCCCGCGTCAGCAGCGCGGTGGCGTGGCGGTGGATGGTGTCCACATCGGTGCCCACCAGCACGGCACCGCCCACCTGCACCAGCTCCTGGCGCTCTGTTCTTTGGCGGGCAATGAGCACCGGCTTGCCAAACGCCGAGGCCTCTTCCTGTATGCC
>JBEBBB010000335.1:0-5661 GCA_041158605.1 Pseudomonadota bacterium | reverse complement strand
AGCGGGGGAGTCGACCAAGCGGGTGGTCACACGCACATCGTCGGCTTTGTCTTCAACGCTTCTTTGAGCTTTGCCAACACAGGCTTGAAGGCTTCGGCCGCATCTTCGGCTGCTTTCTTCTCGGCCTCGTCTTGGAGCTTGCCCAAATCCACTGCACCCTTGGCCACAGACTGCAAGGGTGTGCCGTCAAATTCGTGCACAAAGTTCAAGGCCCACTCGTCCACGCGGTCGGTCATCAGCAGCACCTCGATGCCCTTCTTGCGGAACACTTCAAGTTGTGGGCTGTTCTTGGCCGCAGCCAATGTGTCAGCGGTGATGTAGTAGATGGCCTCTTGGCCTTCTTTCATGCGGGCCTTGTAGTCGGCAAACGACACGCTCACCGCGTCGGTGGTAGTGCTGGCAAAGCGCAGTAGTTTAGCGATCTTGTCTTTGTTGGCAAAGTCCTCGCCCAAGCCTTCTTTGAGCACAGAGCCAAACTCGGCGTAAAACCGGCTGTAACGGCCCACCAAAGCCCGGTCTTCATCGCTCACCACATCGGTGACACCCTCTTGGCCTTCGGCCGGCTCGGGCAAGGTATCTTTGCGGGCCAGGTCTTCCAACATGGCCAGCACCCGGCGCGTGTTGCCCTCGCGGATGGCTTTGACATCACGGCTCTCTTGCAACAACTCCCGGCTCACGTTCAGTGGCAGGTCGGCGGAATCGATCACCCCCTTCACCCAACGCAAATAGGTGGGCATCAGGGCCTCGGCATCGTCCATGATAAACACGCGTTTCACGTACAACTTGACGCCGGCCTTCTTGTCGCGGTTCCACAGGTCGTGGGGCGCCTTGGCGGGCACGTAGAGCAACTGGGTGTACTCCGTGCTGCCTTCTACACGGTTGTGGCTCCAAGACAGCGGCGCCTCGGTGTCGTAGCTGATGGCTTTGTAAAAGTCGGCGTATTGCTCGTCGGTGATGTCTTTTTTGGAGCGCGTCCACAAGGCGCTGGCCGAGTTCACCGCCTCCCAATCGTCGAGCAAACGGTACTCGCTTTTGTCCGCATCCCACTCTTCTTTCTGCATCAAAATGGGCAGGCTGATGTGGTCGGAGTATTTGCCGATGATGCCTTTGAGTTTCCAGCGGTTCAGGTACTCGGACGCGTCCTCACGCACATGGAGAATGATGCTGGTCCCACGGGCGGCGCGGGTGATGGTTTCGGTTTCAAAATCACCACTCCCGCCACTGACCCAGCGCACCCCTTGCTCCGCAGGCAGACCCGCACGGCGGCTTTCCACCGTGATCTTGTCCGCCACGATAAAACCCGAGTAGAACCCGACACCAAATTGGCCGATCAACTGGGCGTCTTTTTTCTGGTCCCCCGACAGGCGACTCATGAAGTCTTTGGTGCCACTTTTGGCGATGGTGCCCAGGTGGTCTATGGCCTCCTGTTCGCTCATGCCTATGCCGTTGTCGGTGATGGTGATGGTTTTGGCTTCTTGGTCAAAAGCCACACGCACTTCCAGATTGGGGGCGTCCTCGTACAGCCCGGCGTTGTTCAAGGCTTCAAAGCGCAACTTGTCGCAGGCGTCGGAGGCGTTGGAGACCAGCTCCCGCAGAAAAATTTCCTGGTTGGAATACAGGGCGTGGGTGACAAGGTGCAGCAGCTGTGCCACTTCGGCTTGGAACGCGTGGGTGTTTTTGCTCATGATCGATCGGGGGTGCAAAAAAAGGACGTACAAAACAAGAACGCCCCTCAAATGGGGCGCTTACCCCAGGTTTCAAGGGGTGTCGCTTAAAACGACTCGTTGGGCGCCAGGTAGCGCCACTGGCCCACAGGCAGTTGGCCCAGGCGCACTTGGCCGATGCGCACCCGCTTCAACCCCACCACAAACAGCCCTACCTGCTCGCACATGCGCCGGATTTGGCGTTTTTTGCCCTCACGCAGCACAAAACGCAGCTGCTCCGGGTTTTGCCACTCCACCTGCGCCGGTTTGAGCGGCTGGCCATCCAGGCTCAAGCCATACCGCAAACGCCGGATCGCCTCGGGAGGGCAAGCCGCTTGAACGTCTTGAGCAACCACCAAGCCCTGCGGGCCTTCAGGACGGTACTGCACCCTCACCAGGTACTCTTTTTCCATGTCGGAGTTTTCACCAATCAAGGCCTTGGCAACACGCCCATCCTGGGTGAGCACCAGCAAACCGGTGGAATCGATGTCCAAGCGACCAGCAGGCGCCAGTCCACGTGTGTGGGAGGCTTCAAACCGACGGACGGTGTGGTCGTCTCGCCAGCGGGTCCGGGGGCCCACCAAGACGGCCGCACTTTGGTGGCCGTCCTCGGGCAGACCACTGACATAACCCACGGGCTTGTGCAACAAAATGGTGACGCGGGCGGCCTGACTGTCTTGGGCGCTGCGCTGGATCTCGATGTGATCTGAAGGCAGGACGGTCAACCCCATGGGTGCCACTTGGCCGTTCACCCGTACCCAGCCTTGGGCGATCCAATCGTCAGCTTCGCGGCGGGAACAATGTCCCAAGTCGGCCAAGCGCTTGTTCAACCGAACCGCTTGGTTGGCGGAGCCAGCGGTCGAAGGGGCAGGGGCTTTGGATACAGGCCCCGCATGCCGGGGCGCCGGGCCCCGTGCAGGCTTTGGGTTGGAGAGAACAGGCCGGGGGCCCAATGTCAAGGTTTTGCGCACATCAAGCTGGGTGGTACCACTGCTGGCGCCAGTTGGGAAAATCAGCAGCGGGCATGGGTTTGCTTACAAAGTAGCCTTGGGCTTCGTCGCACTGAAGGTCGCGCAGTTGGTCCAGTATCGCCGCGTTCTCAACGCCCTCGGCTACCACGGTCAGGCCCAGGTTGTGGGCCAAGTCTATGGTTGACCGCACAATTTTCGCATCGCTTTGATCGGTCTCCATGCCCATCACAAACGATTTGTCGATTTTTAACTCGTTCACCGGCAAGCGCTTGAGGTAGGCCAACGAAGAGTACCCGGTGCCAAAATCGTCAATCGACAACTTAAAACCCTGCGCAGCCAGCTTGTTCAAGGTGGCCTCGGCGCGCTGGGGATCGTCCATGATGGCGCTCTCGGTGATTTCCAGACAAAACGCCTGGGCCTGCAGGCCATAGGTTTGCATCAAAGTGGCCAAACGGCCGGGGAAATCGATATCCAGCAGGTCACGGGTGGACAGGTTGATGGCAATGCGAAGGTGTTCACCGGGGCTTTGCAGGCCTGCCCACTGGCGGGCCACCTCCTCAAAGATCCAAAGGGTCAGTTGCCGCACAAATCCCGTTTGCTCGGCAAAGGGTATAAATTGCAAGGGCGGTACCAAACCACGTTGGGGGTGTTGCCAACGCACCAGAGCCTCCGCAGCCACCACCCGCCGGGTATCGGTGGCCACTTTGGGTTGCAAAAACAATCTCAGTTCATGGTTTTGCAGGGCGTGTCGCAGTTCGGTCAACAAAGACAGGGTCTGGGCACTGGACGAATCCAACGCTGGCGAATACAGCAACACCCCTGTGGTGCGGGACTTGGCCGCGTGCATGGCGATCTCAGAGCGGCTCATCAGCAAATCGGCATCGGGTGCGTCGGTTGGCCAACAAGCCACACCCATGCTGGCGCTCAAATCGACGGTTTGGTCTTCAAACGCCAGTGGGCTTTCAAAGGCCTTGACAATGCGCTCTGTCAAAACCACGGCCCCCTCCGCATCGGCCCTGGACAACAAAATGGCGAACTCGTCCCCCCCCATGCGGGCCACCAGATCACCCTCCCGAAACACCTGTGCGCGCAAACGGGCCGCCACGGCCTTCAACAACTCGTCGCCCAAAGCATAACCCAACACGTCGTTGACGTGTTTAAAACGGTCTAGGTTGAGGGTGATAACCACCAAGGGTTTGGCCACCTGCCGGCTGCCGTCTATGGCCGCCTGCAGCACCTCCCGGAAACGCGCGCGGTTGGGTAAGCCGGTCAGGCGATCCCAATAGGCCAGCCTGAGGATTTCTTCCCGCTGTGCCGCAATGCTGCCCCGCATTTGGTCGAACCCACGCGCAAGGGCCCCAACCTCGTCACCACGGTCCGTGCCTGCCACTTCAACGGTGTAGTCTCCCGCTTCAATCGCCTGGGTCACCCCTTTAAGGTCGGCCAGGGGCTGGGTGACCCGCCGGGCGGCAAACTGGCTGCCCAGGGCAAACAGTATGACACCCACCATGGTGATCACACCCAAAGCCAACTGCAAATCCCGGGCAGACTGCATGGCCTCGTCAAATGACCGCATCAACACCACTTGAACAGGGCTCCCCAAAGCCCCCATGTTGATGGGATGGGTGACCCAGACCCCACCATCCAACTCGAACCGATCGGCGCCTTCGACCCGTTGAGCGAGAGCCGCCACCCCTGCCCCAGCATAGGTGGTCATGGCCAAACGCCACACGCCGGGTTCAGCCCCCACCAACACCGTCACATCGGACCGCGAGAGGTGGCGCATATCCCCCAAAAGGCTCTGTGTCATGGGGAACCCCATCAGCACCCACCCCACCAAGACGGGCGCCCGGACCGGGACCATCACAAACTGGTGAGGCACGCCCTCCACCAAGGCCACCCGGCCATTGTCGCGGTCTGCCGCCAGTTCGGCGGCCAACACCTGCAACTGCTGCTGCGAAGATACCGACACTTTCTGCCCTGAGGCCACCAATTGGTACCTGGGACTGAGCAGGGCCACCAACCCTGCACCAATGCGCTCTCCGCTGTTGTCCAGTGCAGAGGCGATGGTCTCCACGTCCCCAGAGGTGATGGCAGCCCGAAAGCCAAAGTCCGTCGACAACACCCCGGCGGCTTGCCTGAGCCGGTCGACGTTCTGGCTGATCAGCTGCGTCCAGATGCGCTCACCAGCCACCAAACTGGCAGACAGTTCCGCACGGGCCTGTTGCTCCAGCGTGACCCGGACCACCCAAAAACCCGCAGCCTGAACCACCATCAACAAACCCAGCATCACCCAGACGATGCGGCTGGCCAATGGCAGGTTGCGTGCCCAACGGATCCAAAGCGTCACGGCGCCTCCAAGCCTTTCAGCACCACAGCAACCTGGCTGGTGGTGTCACCCACCCGCTGCCTTTGGGTTTGGGCAGGGGCACCCACAGGCAGACGCTGGTGCCAAATGCGCAAGCTGTAGTCCCCTGGTGGGGTATCGGGCAAAGTCACGCGCCCATCGGGGCCGGTGGTCCCATGGTAAGGTGTATCCAGAACCAGCACCCAGGCGACCATCTGGTCATGGATGTTACAGCCCAGCACAGCAACCCCCGGCTGATCAAACACCACGGGTGCGGCAGGAACGCCCGTGTAGAGCTTGAGCTCAAATTTTTTAACCGGTGAAAATGAATACACGTGGTGCCGAACCGTGTCTTGGTTGGGGAACAACACCGCCGTTCCCCGGGTGACCACCAGCACCTCAGGCACAAACGCTTTGTTGCGCTGAACCATCTCCGCACCGGACATGGGCTTGGCCACTTTTGCCGCAGCCGGGGCATCCAAAAACACCACCGCACCGGCCACAGGCGCGCCCTTGGAGTCTGTCACGGTCACGCCCACAGGCGCAGCCCACACCGGCCAGGCCCAACAGACCAGCAGCAACCCATAAATCCCGATGAAGCCGTGCTTCAAAAGGCCACCTACCGACATCAGGGCTCTAT
>JBEBBB010000334.1:0-3125 GCA_041158605.1 Pseudomonadota bacterium | reverse complement strand
AACTACGGCGTCAACGGGGAAGACGTGGAGGCGAACAGCGTCCACGCCGCCGGCCTGATCATCAAAGACCTGCCTCTGTTGTCTTCTAACTTTCGCCAGTCTCTGACACTGGGCGATTACCTCCGGCGCGAGAACACCGTGGCGATTGCGGGCATTGACACCCGCAAGCTCACCCGCATCCTGCGCAGCAAAGGCGCGCAGAACGGCGCCATCGTGGGCCTGCCCTTGGGCGAAGCCGTCACCGAGGCCCACCTGCAGCAGGCGGTGGCCCTGGCCCAAGGCGCACCCAGCATGGCCGGCCAAGACCTGGCCCAGGTGGTCACCACCACCCAGCCCTACACCTGGACCGAGTCCGAGTGGCAGCTCTGCCGCGCCGATGGCACCCCCGGCTACGGCGAGCTCACCGCCCCGCGTTTCCACGTGGTGGCCTACGACTTTGGTGTCAAGAAAAATATCTTGCGCATGTTGGCCGAGCGCGGCTGCAGGGTCACCGTGGTGCCCGCCAAAACCCCCGCCGCCGAGGTGCTCAAGCACCAACCCGATGGCGTGTTTTTGTCCAACGGCCCTGGCGACCCAGAACCTTGCGACTATGCCATCGCTGCCGCGCGCGAACTGATCGAAACCGGCATACCCACCTTCGGCATTTGCCTGGGGCACCAGATCATGGCCCTGGCCTCTGGCGCCAAAACCTTCAAAATGAAGTTCGGCCACCACGGCGCCAACCACCCGGTCAAAGACCTGGACAGCGGCCGTGTGAGCATCACCAGCCAGAACCACGGCTTTGCCGTGGACGAGGCGTCCTTGCCTGCCAACCTGCGCGCCACCCACGTCAGCCTGTTTGACGGCACCTTGCAGGGCCTGGCCCGCACCGACAAACCCGCTTTCTGTTTCCAAGGCCACCCGGAGGCCTCACCCGGCCCCCATGACATCGCCTACCTGTTTGACCGCTTCACGGCATTGATGGCCACGGCCCAGGAGAAACAATAATGCCCAAGCGTTCCGATATCAAGAGCATCCTCATCATTGGCGCCGGCCCGATCGTGATCGGCCAGGCCTGTGAGTTCGACTACTCGGGTGTACAGGCCTGTAAGGCCTTGCGCGAAGAGGGTTACAAGGTCATCCTGATCAACAGCAACCCCGCCACGATCATGACCGACCCGGCCACCGCCGACGTCACCTACATCGAACCCATCACCTGGCAGACGGTTGAAAAAATCATCGCCAAGGAGCGCCCTGATGCCATCCTGCCCACCATGGGTGGCCAGACCGCGCTGAACTGCGCCCTGGACCTGTGGCGCAACGGGGTGTTGCACAAGTACAAGTGCGAACTCATTGGTGCCACCCCCGAGGCCATCGACAAGGCCGAAGACCGCCTCAAGTTCAAAGACGCCATGACCCGCATCGGCTTGGGTTCGGCGCGTTCGGGCATCGCCCACAGCATGGACGAGGCTTGGGCTGTGCAGAAGAGCGTTGGTTTCCCCACCGTGATCCGCCCCAGCTTCACCCTGGGTGGCACCGGTGGTGGCATCGCCTACAACCCCGAAGAGTTTGAAACCATCTGCAAGCGCGGCCTGGAAGCCTCGCCCACCAACGAGCTGTTGATCGAAGAATCGCTCGTGGGCTGGAAAGAGTACGAGATGGAAGTGGTCCGCGACAAAAAGGACAACTGCATCATTGTCTGCTCCATCGAAAACCTGGACCCGATGGGGGTGCACACCGGTGACTCCATCACCGTGGCCCCGGCCCAGACGCTGACCGACAAGGAGTACCAGATCATGCGCAACGCCTCGTTGGCGGTGCTGCGCGAGATTGGTGTGGACACCGGCGGCTCCAATGTGCAGTTCTCGGTCAACCCCAAAGACGGGCGCATGATCGTGATCGAGATGAACCCCCGGGTGTCGCGGTCGTCGGCTTTGGCCTCCAAAGCCACCGGTTTCCCGATCGCCAAGGTCGCGGCCAAACTGGCCGTGGGTTACACCCTGGACGAGCTCAAAAACGAGATCACCGGCGGTGCCACCCCCGCGTCTTTCGAGCCCTCGATCGACTACGTGGTCACCAAGATCCCGCGTTTTGCGTTCGAAAAATTCCCCACCGCCGACAGCCGCCTGACCACCCAGATGAAATCGGTGGGCGAGGTCATGGCCATGGGCCGCACCTTCCAAGAGAGTTTCCAGAAAGCCCTGCGCGGCCTGGAAGTGGGTGTGGACGGTATGAACGAAAAAACCCAGGACCGCGAAACCCTGGAGCGCGAGTTGGGCGAACCCGGCCCCGAGCGCATCTGGTACGTGGGCGATGCGTTTGCCGCCGGCTGGTCCCTGGAAGAGGTGCACCAGTTCACCAAGATCGACCCCTGGTTCTTGGTCCAGATCGAAGAGATCGTCAAGATCGAGCTGCAACTCGACCAGCTGGCCGCAGACCACGGTGCCGCCGCCTTGGCCCAGTTGAGCGCCGACACCCTGCGCACGTTGAAACAAAAAGGTTTCAGCGACCGCCGCCTGGCCAAGCTGCTGCAAACCACCGACAAGGCCGTGCGCGAAGCCCGCAAAGCCTTGAACGTGCGCCCGGTGTACAAGCGCGTGGACACCTGTGCCGCGGAGTTCGCCACCAACACCGCTTACATGTATTCGACCTACGAGGCCGAGTTCAGCGAGTGTGAGGCCGAGCCCACCAACCGCAAGAAGATCATGGTGTTGGGCGGTGGCCCGAACCGCATCGGTCAGGGCATCGAGTTCGATTACTGCTGTGTGCACGCCGCACTGGCCATGCGCGAAGACGGGTACGAGACCATCATGGTCAACTGCAACCCCGAAACCGTGTCCACCGACTACGACACCTCCGACCGCCTGTATTTCGAGCCGCTCACCCTAGAGGACGTGCTCGAGGTGGTGGACAAAGAAAAACCCACCGGCGTCATCGTGCAATACGGCGGCCAAACACCCTTGAAGCTGGCCCTGGGCCTGGAGGCCGCGGGCGTGCCCATCATCGGCACCAGCCCCGACATGATTGACGCGGCCGAAGACCGTGAGCGCTTCCAGAAGCTGCTGCACGAGCTGGGCCTGCGTCAGCCGCCCAACGCCACAGCACGCACCGAAGCCGAAGCACTGGACAAGGCCGCTGCCCTGGGC
>JBEBBB010000333.1:0-5001 GCA_041158605.1 Pseudomonadota bacterium | reverse complement strand
CGGCTCTAAGGCGCTCATGCGGCGGGTGCTGGCCAGCAACCCCCACGTGAACCTGTTCCACCGGGGGTTTGTGGCGTGCGACAGCTACCAACACGGCGAGACCGACATGGCTGCCGTGGCTTGCCCTACCCTGTTGGTGTTGGGCCAGGCAGACCAAATGACCCCCCCCAAAGCGGCGCAGACCCTGCAGCGCGTGGCACGCCACCACCAAACCGTAGTTTTGCGTGCGGGCCATCAACTCATGACCGAAGACCCCGACGGTGTGTTGATGGCTTTGGTGCGTTTTTTGAAACCCACCACCCCATGACGCCCGACACCACCGCAGGCGCGGGCCTACCGTTTGACCTGCGGCAACTGCCCACGTCGTTTTTGGACAACCCCTACCCGGTGTACGCAGCGCTGAGGTCCCAATCGCCTGTGCACCCCATGCCCGATGGCTCTTGGTTCCTGACCCGCTACGCGGACCTGGTGCAGGTGTACCGAGACGCCACCACCTTCAGCTCCGACAAAACCGTCGAGTTCGCACCCAAATACGGCACGGGCACCCCCTTGTACGAACACCACACCCACAGCCTGGTGTTCAACGATCCGCCACTGCACACCCGGGTCCGCCGCTTGATCATGGGCGCACTGACCCGGCGCGCCATTGCCGAGATGGCCCCAGGCCTAACCGCCTTGGTCGATCAACTGCTGGACCGCCTGGAAAACACCGGCCATGGCGATCTGATCGAGGGGTACGCCAGTGCCATACCGGTTGACATCATCGGCAACTTGCTGGGCGTGCCTCAAAGCGACCGTGGCCCCTTGAGGGGGTGGTCTTTGGCCATTTTGGGTGCCCTGGAGCCTACACTGACAGCCGAGCAGGCCGCACTGGGACACAGCAGCGTGACCGCCTTTTTGAACTACCTTCAAGACCTGGTCGCGGACCGCCGGCGACACCCTGGCAACCCCGAACACGATGTGCTCACCCGCCTGATCCAAGGGGAAACCCATGGCGACCGGCTGAGCGAAACCGAGTTGCTGCACAACTGCATTTTTTTGCTGAATGCCGGTCACGAAACCACCACCAACCTGATCGGCAACGCCTTGGTGACCCTGCACGACTGGCCCGACGAAAGGGACCAGTTGGTGGCCCGGCTGCGGGCCCAAGCGCGTGATCCTGAGGCCCAGGACCACACCTTGGACTTGGCCGTGGACGAGTGTTTGCGCTTTGAGTCGTCCAACCAGCTGGGCAACCGCCGTGCCCTGCGGGACACCGAAGTGGGGGGTGTGCTGTTGCCCGCAGGTGCACTGGTCACCTTGTGCATCGGTGCCGCCAACCGCGACCCGGCGGTGTTTGCCGAGCCCGACCGGTTTGACACGAGCCGCACGCCGAATCGCCACTTGGCCTTTGGCCTGGGCACACACCAGTGCGCTGGCCTGAGCCTCGCACGGCTTGAAGGCCGTATCGCCATAGGGCGTTTTTTGCAGCGGTGGCCCCAATACACACTGACCAGCCCACCCGTTCGGGGCCGCAGGGCCCGTTTCAGAGGGTTTTTGTCGGTGCCATTTGCCACCGGGGCCTGACACCGGCGCCCAGAGGGGGTGTTCAGGGGTGGGGCAAGGCCGCCGCCAAGGGCTGGCCATCCCAACGGCTGCCCATCCACACGGCTTGGGTGCTGGGGTTTTGCGCCAACAGCAAACGCGCCACCAGCGGGGACAAGGCCACACGCTCAGGGTCCACCACCAGCACATAACGGGCCTGGGTTTCGTCCAAACGGCCTACCCACTCCAATGCCACCAACGCGCCCAAGGGGGCCTCCAACTGCAAGGGGTCTACAGCCAAGCGGCGGGCCAACGCGTCCAGCGTCCAGCCCGCGCGCGACCGCAGGCGTTGGGCCTGCAACAGGGCCAGCACCTCTAGGGCCAATTGAAAATCCCAGCCCGGGCCGTCGCCCCGGCGGGCCACGCCCCGCACCAAGCTGGGCAGGTACGCCACCACCACCGCACCCAAAAGCACGATCACCCAAGCCAGGTAAATCCAGGTGAGCAAAATGGGCAGGGTCGCGAACGCCCCATACACCATGGAGTAGGTGGGCACCTTGGCCAGGTACCAGGCCAGCAGTTTGCGAGCAGCCTCCCACCCGAGCGACACAAACAAGCCCCCCACCAAGGCGTGTGACCACCGCACCTGGGCATGGGGCACGTAGCGGTACAAAGCCGCCACCCCACACACCGACAACACAAACTCCAGGGTATCGAACAGCGTTTGCACACCCCCGGGCAAGGCCGTGGCCCACCCCCGTGACACCGATGCGGCATACGAGGTCAAGCTCAAGCTCAGGGCCAACAACAAAGGCCCCAAGGTCAACACAGCCCAGTACACCAGCACCCGCTGGGGCAGAGGCCGGGGTTTGCGCACCCGCCAGATGTCGTTGAGTTTGCGGTCTATGGTCAACACCAGTGCCAAGGCCGTGACCAGCAGAACCACGGCCCCCGTCCAACCGATTTGCCCGGCCTTGTTGGCAAACTGCACCAGGTACCGCGATACCTGCCGCGTGATCCCCTCGGGCATCAGGCTTTGCACCAACCACTGCTGCAACTGCCCTTCCAAACGGCCAAAGGTGGGAAACAAGCTGAACACCGCCAACACCACCGTAAAGAGAGGCACCAAGGAGATGGTGGTGGTGAAGGTCAGGCTGCCTGCGGTAACCCCCAGGCGGTCCTCGCGGAAACGCTCGCGCAGGGTGCGCGCGGTGTTGCGCCAAGGGAATCGGCGCAACTGGCCCCAGGCCACGCCCGTCCAACGCCGGGCCCGGCGCAGGTGAAAAGCCGCAGAGCGGCGGAACTGAAATCGCATCCCCGGTATCATGCCACCGACAACACGACCACCATGAGCACCCCCACCCCTGCCGCCTCTCACACCCCTGCACACCCAGATGCCCCCAGCGCCCAAGCCGTGAACGCCACCCGTTGGGTGGCCGTGGCGGGCGTCTTGGCCCTGATCGCCCTGGGGCTGGCCTGGGAACTGGTGTGGGCACCGCTGCGCCCAGGCGGGTCTTGGTGGGCCATCAAGGTGCTGCCATTGACCCTGTCGGTGGCGGGCCTGCTGCGCCACCGCATGTACACCTACCGTTGGCTAAGCCTGCTGGTCTGGCTGTATGTGACCGAGGGGTTGGTGCGGGCCACCAGTGAAACCGGCACCAGCGCCATGTTGGCCACGTTGGAAGTGCTGCTTTGTGTCACCATTTTCACCGCCTGCACCCTGCACGTGCGGTGGCGTCTAAAACGGGGAGCGGCCTGAAAGGTCTCCACACCATGAACACCTTGCTGGCGCAATTGAAGGCTGCCTTGGGCACAGACCACGTGTGGGCCCAAGGTGACCCCGCCCACGACCTAACGCCCTACGAACAAGACTGGCGGCAACGCACACGGGGCCGCGCACTGGCCGTGGTTCGCCCCGGGAACACCGCTGAAGTGGCGGCGGTGGTGTCAGCCTGTGTGGCAGCAGGCACGCCGGTGGTGCCCCAAGGTGGCAACACTGGGCTGGTGGTGGGCGGTGTGCCCGACACCTCGGGCCGCGAGGTGGTGCTGAGCCTGCAGCGCATGAACCGCGTTCGGGCGCTGGACCCCGACAACCTCACCCTCACCCTTGAAGCCGGTTGTGTGCTGCAAAACGCCCAAACCGTGGCCGACGAAGCGGGCCTGCTGCTGCCTTTGAGCTTGGCGGCTGAAGGCAGCTGCACCATCGGCGGCAACCTGGCCACCAACGCCGGGGGCACGCAGGTGCTGCGATACGGCAACACCCGCGACCTGTGCCTGGGCCTGGAAGTGGTCACCCCCCAAGGCGCCGTGTGGGACGGGCTGAGCGGCCTGCGCAAGGACAACACCGGTTACGACCTGCGCCACCTCTACATCGGTAGCGAAGGCACGCTGGGCGTGATCACCGCGGCCACCCTGAAACTGGTGCCCAAACCCTTGGCCCAGCTCACCGCGTGGGCTGCGGTGCCCAGCCTGGACGCAGCTGTGGCGCTGCTGGGCCTGGCCCACCGGCAATTGGGTCCCGGCTTGACCGGGTTTGAGGTGATGGGCCAGTTCGCCCTGGCCCTGACCGACCGGCACTTCCCCCAGTTGCGCACGCCCTTGTGGCGCGACACCCCCTACTGTGTGTTGCTGGAAAACAGCGACAACGAGTCCGAAGACCACGCCCGCAGCCGTTTTGAGGCCTTGCTGGAATCGGCCCTGGCCGAGGGCTGCATCACCGACGCGGTGGTGGCCGACAGCATCGCGCAGGCGCGTAACTTGTGGCACATCCGCGAAAGCATACCCCTGGCCCAATCGCAAGAGGGGCTGAACATCAAACACGACATCAGCCTGGCGGTGTCGCGCATACCGGCCTTTTGCGCCGCTACCGACGCGGCCCTGCAAGCGGCTATCCCAGGCGTGCGCCTCGTCAATTTTGGCCACCTGGGCGATGGCAATCTCCACTACAACGTGCAAGCCCCCGAGGGCGCGGACAACCGGGCGTTCTTGGCCGCCCATGAGGCGCAGGTCAACACCTTGGTGTTCGATGCGGTGACCCGCTTTGGGGGCTCGATCTCGGCCGAGCACGGCATCGGCGCGCTGAAGGCCCACACCCTGCCCACCTACAAAAACCCGGTGGCCCTGGGGCTGATGCGCACCATCAAACACGCGCTGGACCCCCACAACCTGATGAACCCAGGAAGGGTGCTCGAATGACCCACTTCACATGGCACCGTGCCAACTGGCCGCGCTGGCGCGCCCTGGTGTGGGGATTGGCCCTGGCTTGGGGGGCGCCCGCTGGGGCAGCCATAGACACCCAAAGCCTGCGCGAAGAAGCCCGGGCGCTGGAACACGGTGAAGGCCGCGCGCGCGACATCCCCGCGGCCATCGCCCTGTACTGCAAAGCCGCTTTTGCCGGTGACGCCGAGTCCGCCTACAACCTCGGTTGGATTTACACCACCGGGCGGGGCACCGACAGAAACGACAGCCACGCGGCGT
>JBEBBB010000332.1:0-5448 GCA_041158605.1 Pseudomonadota bacterium | reverse complement strand
GGTCACGCCGTCGTACAGCACCTTGTCGTAGACCTCGTCGGCCAGCAACACCAGGCCGAACTCGCGGGCCAGGTCCACCACCCCACGCAGCAGCTCATCGCTGTAGAGCACCCCGGTGGGGTTGTTCGGGTTGATGACGACGATGCCCTTGGTGCGGGGCGAAATTTTGGCCCGCATGTCGGCCAGATCGGGCTGCCAGCCATTGGATTCGTCACAGCGGTAGTGCACCGGTTTGCCGCCCGAGAGGCTGGTGGCGGCGGTCCAGAGCGGGTAATCGGGTGCGGGCACCAGCAACTCGTCGCCGTTGTCCAGCAAGGCGTTGGCGGCCATCACAATCAGCTCGCTGGCACCGTTGCCCAGGTAGATGTCTTCCAGCGTCACGCCGTGCACACCCTGCTGCTGGGTGTAGTGCATCACCGCTTTGCGCGCCGAAAAAATTCCTTTGCTGTCGGAGTACCCCGCCGAATTGGGCAGGTTGCGGATCATGTCCTGCTGGATTTCCTCGGGCGAATCAAAGCCAAATGGCGCCAGGTTGCCAATGTTGAGTTTGATGATTTTTTGGCCCTCGTCCTCCATCTGCTTGGCCGCGTCCACGATCGGGCCTCGAACGTCGTAGAGCACATTGGCCAGCTTGGCCGATTTCTGGATCTGTCGGGTCGGCATAGGATAAGGTGGGGCCTGAAGCAAAAAGCCCGCCAAAAAAGGAGGAACCGACTATTCTAAAGCGTGATCCCCACAGACCAGGCCACCCGGCTGGGCAGTTGTCATAATCCGACCCATGAAGCTGCAAGCCGACCGCTCCAACACCCTGACCATCAACGCCCATGGCCCTGGCTGGGTGGCTGTCAACGGCATCCGTCACCAGGGCAGTTTGGTCATCGACAGCCAGACCGGCGTACACCCTTGGGGTTGTGCCGCTTTCACCGACCTCACCGCCGCCCACTTTGAACCACTGGCCGCCTACCGGCCGGAGCTGGTGCTACTGGGCAGTGGCGCCAAGCTGCGTTTTGTGCACCCATCCCTGCTGCAAAGCCTGATTAGCCAACGCATAGGGGTGGAAACCATGGACACCGCCGCTGCCTGCCGCACCTACAACATCTTGGCTGGCGAGGGCCGCCGGGTGGTCGCCGCCTTGCTCGTAGAGCCCATGTGACACCCCCCGTTGGCCGGCGGGTTCCGCTTCGCGGTAAAATACGCGTTTGTTTTCAGCGGCCAACCCGTCTGGCGCCCAGCGCACAGGGGTAGGCCTTCCACTTTCGCAGGGGCTCACGTTTTATGGCAGTTGTCATCAACAAATCCATTCCAGAATTCGAAGCGATGGCGACAGGGGGGGTCAAGGTGACCAACCAATCCCACTTGGGTGAAACCATCGTGTTGTATTTCTACCCCAAAGACAACACCCCCGGCTGTACCACCGAAGCCATGCAGTTCCGCGACAAGTACAAAGACTTTGTCAAAGCAGGCGCACAGGTGTTTGGCGTCTCGCGCGACAACATGAAGTCCCACGACGAATTCAAAGCCAAACTCGAGTTGCCTTTGAATTGATTGCCGACACCGAAGAAAAAATGTGTCACATGTTTGGCGTGGTCAAAAACAAGATCATGTACGGCAAAAAGGTCAAGGGCATCGAACGCAGCACCTTTTTGATCGGCCCCGACGGTCAACTCAAACAAGAGTGGCGCGGACTGAAAGTGCCTGGCCACGTGGAAGATGTGCTCAAGGCCGTCAAAACCATGAAAAAAGCCGCCTGATACCCAGACCCTGTCACAGGGATGGCGGCCGGTTTGTGCATAATGGGCCTATGCCTTTGCGTGTAACGCCGCTATTTGCCACCCCCACACCACAAGCCGTCAGGTAACCCTGGCGGCTTTTTGTTTTTCAGGCCCTACGTTTCAAGATGCCACTGCCACCTGCCCCCTCCCGCAAAGCCGCCCGCGTCAACCCCGAGGCCTTCAACACACCCGCCGCCACGGCTCCCGTGGCCAGCGCCACTTCAGTGGCCCTGGCTGCAGCCGACAACACCGTGCAGGCCAACGCACCGGCGCGGGCCAGCAAAACCCGTGCGCCACGGCGGGCGGCCACCGCCCCCACAGCCGCTTTGCTGGCCCCAACCCCGGCCCCAGTCCCAACCCCAGCCCGCACGGCACAAGACCTGGCACCAGCAGAGGCACCCGCGCCGGTTCGTGCAGCCGCACCAGCCACCAAGACCATGGCCAAGCCTGCTGGCCGCAAAGCGCTAGCCACCACCAGCAAAAACACCCGGGGTGCCCGGGCCAAACGCCTGTTTGTGCTCGACACCAACGTGCTGATGCACGACCCCGCCAGCCTGTTCCGCTTCGAAGAGCACGACATCTACCTCCCGATGATCGTGCTGGAAGAGCTGGACAGCAACAAAAAAGGCATGACCGAGGTGGCCCGCAACGCCCGCCAGGCCAGCCGCACCCTGGACACCCTGGCCGGCCAGCCGGGCGCCGACATGGGCAAAGGTTTGCCCCTGGCCGCCATGGGGCACCGCGACGCCACCGGTCTGTTGTACTTCCAGACCGAACCCTTGAGCAACAGCCTGCCCACCGCCCTGCCCCAAGGCAAGGCCGACAACCAGATCCTGGGTGTGGTGCAGGCCTTGACCGACCGACAAACCGGCCAAGAGGTGGTGTTGGTGTCCAAAGACATCAACATGCGGGTCAAGGCCCGCGCCCTGGGTTTGGCCGCTGAGGACTACCAAAACGACAAAACCCTGGACGATGGCGAGCTGCTGTACGCAGGCGCCTTGGCACTGCCACCCGACTTCTGGACCCGCCAGAGCAAATCGGTGGAAAGCTGGCAACAAGGCGGCCACACCTACTACCGTGTGGGTGGCTCGTTTGTGGACCAGTTCGCCATCAACCAGTTTGTGTACTTTGAGTCGGCAGGTGAACCCTCGTTGTACGCCCGGGTCACCGAAATCCGCGGCAAAACCGCAGTGCTCAAAACCCTGAAAGACTACACCCACCTGAAAAACGCCGTGTGGGGTGTGACCAGCCGCAACCGCGAACAAAACTTCGCGCTCAACCTGTTGCTCGACCCCGAGATCGACTTCGTCACACTGGCCGGCACGGCCGGCACCGGCAAAACCCTGATGGCCCTGGCCAGCGGCCTGACCCAGGTGCTTGACGACCGCCGTTACACCGAGATCATCATGACCCGCGCCACCGTGAGCGTGGGCGAAGACATCGGCTTTTTGCCCGGCACCGAAGAAGAAAAAATGGGCCCCTGGATGGGCGCCTTGGACGACAACCTCGAATTCCTGGCCAAGGGCGATGGTGGCAACGCCGGCGAGTGGGGCCGCGCTGCCACCAACGAGCTCATCCGCAGCCGCATCAAGGTCAAAAGCATGAACTTCATGCGCGGGCGCACCTTCATGAACAAGTACGTCATCATTGACGAGGCCCAAAACCTCACGCCCAAACAAATGAAGACGCTGATCACCCGCGCGGGCCCCGGCACCAAAATCATCTGCATGGGCAACCTGGCGCAGATCGACACCCCCTACCTGACCGAAGGCTCCAGCGGCCTGACCTTTGCCGTGGACCGCTTCAAAGGCTGGCCCCACGGTGGACACATCACGCTGGCGCGCGGTGAGCGCTCGCGTTTGGCCGATTACGCCAGCGACGTGCTCTGATCAAAAGTCGCCGTACCCACCCGCCAAGCTTTCAAAGCGGGTGAGCGCGTTCAAGAACGCCAGCTTAACGACGCCCGTGGGGCCGTTGCGCTGCTTACCTATGATGATCTCGGCCACGCCGGGCTCTTTGCAAGCGTCGCGGGTGTAGTACTCGTCGCGGTAGATGAACATGATGATGTCAGCATCCTGCTCGATAGCACCCGATTCGCGCAGGTCGGACATCATGGGGCGCTTGTCGGTCCGCTGCTCCACCGACCGGTTCAGCTGCGACAAGGCGATCACGGGGCAGTTCAATTCTTTGGCCAGCATCTTCAGGCCCCGCGAGATCTCGCCCAGCTCCGTGGCGCGGTTGTCGCCGTCGGGGTTGCTGCCGCTCATCAGTTGCAGGTAGTCCACCACAATCAGTCCCAACTTGCCACACTGGCGGGCCAAGCGGCGGGCGTTGGCGCGCAACTCGCTGGGCGTTAGGCCTGGGGTTTCGTCGATGTGCAGCGACACGGTGCGCAAGCGCTCAATCGCCTCGGTCAATCGGGGCCACTCATCGTCGGTGAGTTTGCCGGTGCGCAAATGGCCTTGGTTCACCCGGCCAATAGAGCCGACAATACGGACTGCCAGCTGGGCCGCCCCCATTTCCATGGAGAACACTGCCACCGGCAGGCCCTCGTTCAAGGCCACGTGTTCGGCAATGTTGATCGCAAAGGCCGTTTTACCCATACTTGGGCGAGCCGCCAGCACCACCAAATCCCCACCCTGCAGGCCTGCGGTCATGCGGTCCAAGTCGATAAACCCTGTGGGCACCCCGGTGATGTCATTGGGGTTGTCGGCCATTTCTTGAACACGGTCCAACAACTGCACCACCAAGGAATCCATGGACTGGAAACCCTGCTTCATACGGCTGCCTTCTTCGCCGATGTTGAAGATTTTTTGCTCGGCTTCGTCCAGAATTTGAGCCACCAAGCGCCCTTTGGGGTTGAAGGCCGCCGTGGCAATATCGTCGCTGGCCGACACCAGTTTGCGCAAAATCGCCCGCTCCCGAACGATTTCAGCGTACCGCCGGATGTTGGCGGCACTGGGCACGTACTGGGCCAGCTGGTTCAGGTAGGCCAAACCACCCACCTCGTCGGCCTGGCCGAGGGTTTGCAAATGCTCATAAACCGTGATCACATCGGCCGGTTTGTTGGCATTGACCAAACTGGCAATGGCGGTGTGAATGAGTTTGTGCGAGTGGCGGTAGTAATCGTTGTCAGACACCAAATCGCCCACCCGGTCCCAGGCGCCGTTGTCGAGCAACAACCCCCCCAGCACACTGGACTCCGCCTCGATCGAGTGGGGTGGCACGCGCAACCTAGCCACCTGGGGGTCCGGCTCAAACAAGGGACCCACATCCATTTCATCCATAGGGAACACTGCAGACATAAACAACCTTTCGGCGGCGATCTTAAAACGCCACCGCCCCGCCGTCACGGGACAACCCTGTGGATAAACCGTGGGAAAACTGTGAAAAGCCTGTGAAGATCAGGCAGAGCGCTTGAAGAGGGCCAACAAGCCACCGGCGGTGACAAACAAACCGCCAAACACCCGGTTCATGAGGCGCATGTGGCTGGCCGACTTGAGGGTGCGCAGCACCCTTGAAGCCAAAGCGGTGTAACCGGCCATGACCACCAAGTCTGTGAACCCCAGGGTCAGGCCGATCACCAGGTACTGCGGCCACAAAGGTTCAGAGAGCGTTAAAAACTGGGGCACCACCGCCAGCAAAAAAACCGTGCCCTTGGGGTTGACCGCGTTGA